>JAIEQQ010000373.1 GCA_019747615.1 Phycisphaerales bacterium | reverse complement strand
CGGGGGAGGAAGTCGTTGTTGTCATAGGCGATGTCGGCGCCGTTGCAACGCGGCGGGAAGGCCGAACCGACGGTCAGGGTGACCACGGCGCTGGTTGCGGAGTTGCAGGAGCTGGTGACCAGGAGACGGAACTTGTCGGTGCTGGCAGCGGCCTCAGCGCCGGTGATCGTGAGGACCGCGGTGTCAGCACCCGAGACGGTGCCGAGACCGGCGATGACGCCGTTCGTCACCGGGGTGAACAGGCCCGCACCCAGCAGCTGACGCTCCCAGATGAAGGTGAGCGTGCCGGGGCCGGTGGCCGCGGCGGTGAACGTCGCGATCGCGCCGATGTCCACGGTGGTATCGATCGGCTGCGTCGTGAAGACGGTGCAGTCGGAGATGTTGAGGTTGAAGCCGCCGCCAGCGGGCGCGGCGCCGAACGAGCTGACCTGGATACGCACGCTCTGGTTGGGGGCGAGCGTGATGATCAGACGTGAGGACAGTGCCGGCGTGGTGCCGCCGTCGTCATCACAGGCGAGCTCGGCGCCGCCGCAGGAGGCGAAGACGGTCAGAACGGTGTCGGTCTGGGCCGAGCCCTCGGTGTCGATGATGAAGGTGCCGCCGGCGGCCGGGGCGGTGAAGGTGTACCAGACGCCCTTGTTGGAGCTGAGCTGGCACGAGGGGATCGGGTCGCCAGAAGACGAGGCGTTGGCGTTGTCGCCAGTCGTGGTGCCGACGATCGCCGGCAGTGCACCGAGGCAGGAGTCGTTCGCGGGGCAGCCCGTGATCACCGTCAGCGCGACGGCGGTCGAGGGCTCGTCGGCGCCGCAGCCGCCGCCGATGGAGGCCCGGAAGAACGTGCCGCTCAAAGACGACCCGAGGCCGGTGATGGAGAGGCTCGCGCTGGTAGCGCCAGAGAAGGTACCGAAACCGGGGTTCGGGCCGTCGACGACGTTGCCCCACGGGCCGGTCGCGCTCGGGCCGGACTGCCACTGGAAGGTTGTCGGGCCGGTCGAGGTGGCGGCGACGGTGAAGCTGGCGGACTGGGTCTCGCAAGCGGTGACCGCCGTCGGCTGCGTGCTGATGGTGACGCAATCGGGGAAGACGGTCAGGCTGACGTTACCGGTGGGGACGAAGAGGAGTGAGAACGCGCTGACCTGGATCCGGACGGTCTGGCCGGCAGTCAGGGCGATCGTGGTGCTGGCCTGTGAGCCGAGACCGCTGTCATCATCGCAGGCGATCTGCGCGCTGTCGCAGGCACCGATGATCGCGAGGATCGTGTTGGTGACTACGCTGGCCTCGGTGTGGAAGGTGTAGTTGCCGGTGGTGGGGGCGGTGAACTGGTACCAGACACCCCTGATGGACTGGGTCTGGCAGGTCGGAGCGATGTCGCCGATGTTGGTGGCGAAGGTGTTATCCGTAGTGACGGTCACCGGGAAGGTGCCGGTCGGGATGATCTCGGCGCCGGCGCAGGTGTCGTTGGCCGGGGGCGGCGGCGGCGGGGTCGTATCGGCAACGTTCAGGTTGAAGATGCCGGGCGCGGCGGCCGGGGCGCCCCAGGTGCTGACCATGATCTTGATGTTCTGATTCGGGGCCAGGGTGATCGCGAGGCTCGAGAGCGAGCCGGTGCCGCTCTCGCCGTCACAGTTGATCTCGGTGCCGGTGCAGCTGGTGAAGATGGTGATGAGGGTGTCGAGCTGGATCGAGCCCTCGGTGTCGAACAAGTAGGAGCCACCGGTCGCGGGGGCAGTGAAGTCGTACCAGACGCTGTTCTTGACAACTTCGCAGGTCGAGGTCCGATCATTGGTCGACAGTGCGAGCGAGTTGTCGCCGGTCACCGTGAGCGGCAGACCGGTGTTGGGGATCGTGATCGCAGTAGCGCAGTCGTCGTTGGCCGGGGGCGCGACGGGAGCGGCGATGTTGAGGGTGAACGCACCAGCGGTCGCGGGGAAATCCAAGCCGCCGTAGGTGCTGAGCTGGATGCGGACGTTCTGACCAGCGGTCAGGGTCACAGACAGACGTGAGCCCAGAGGCGGCGCGGTGCCGCCGTCGTCGTCGCAGGCAAGCTGCGCCGCGGCCGGGCCGCAGTCGGCGAAGACCGCCAAGATGGTGTCGGTCTGACCGGAGCCCTCGGTGTCGATGACGTACGAGCCAGCGGTGGGGGCGGTGAAGGCGAACCACACGCTCTGCTTGACTGAGCTGCTGCAAGCCGCGGTGACCGTGCGGTCGCCGGGGGTGGTGGCCGAGGTGTTGTCGCCACTGACCGTGGCGGGGAAGGACGTGTTGGGGATCACGATCGCGCCCGAGCAGAGGTCATTGGCCGGGGGCGGCGTGGTGACGACCAGGGGGATCGAGCAGGTGGCCGTCTGAAGGCCGGGCGCGGGGTTGGTCGCGGTGATCGTGACCGGCGTCGGGCCGGGGCTCTGTGCGCCGGGAACGTTCAGGACGATTGAGTAGTTGCCGCCACCGTTGTTGGTGAGGGCCGCAGTGCTGCTGAGGCCGTAGGACGATAGATCAGCGGTGACGGTGCCGGCGGCGCCGGGGAACGTCACGTTGGTGCTCAGCGTGACCGAGCTGCCCTGCGCGGCGTTCACGCTCGGGGCCGCGGCGCACGCCGTGACGATCGGGTTGACGGTCGCATCGACGGTGAACGAGAAGAAGCGGACGCCGTAGGACTCGGACCGAATGGCGGTCACCGGGATCGTGCCAGCGGAGCTGGTGATGGTGAAGTCGACGTCGGTGGTGGTGATGCCGGCGGTCGATGAGGTGAGCGCGTTGGGGAAGTCCAGGCCCGTCCCGAAGAAGTCCTCATCCGTGGGGGACGGCTGGTTGTTGGCCAGGTTGCTCAACGAGATGGCCAAGATGTAGTTGCCCGGAGTGAGCGTCCGGGTCAGCAATGACTGGAGCGTCGTGCCGGCGCCGCCACCCGCGATGGATTCGTCGTCGTTGCCGAAGCCGGCGATTGGGGTGAACGCCGAGGTGTACACCCAGAGATCCGTATCGGCGGTGGTCTGGCCGATCGTGGTGATCGTCACCGGGCCCGCAGAGATGGAGCCAACGATGGGCGTCGCCACGACCGGGTCACGCGAGAGCGTCGCGGTGTAGTTGCCGAGCGTCGTCGCAGTGCCAGCCATGCGATAGATGATCCGGGAGGGATTCTCGTTGGCGTACCACTGGTTGAAGCGGGACGGCGTCGTCGAGGCGGCCGAGGTCTGGGCGGTGAAGTCGCTCGTCGCGACGAAGCCGGCCGCCAGCTGCTGCAGGCCGCGGATCGAACCGGTGTGGCCGGCGGTGCCGGTGTTGGTGATGGTCAGGCGGTAGCGCCAGATGCCGGCGGAAGGCGCGGCGGTCGTGGACACATCGAAGTAGTCCGCCGAGCCTGCACCCGCGACCGTGGTGGACAGGCCCGTGGTGGCGCCGGAGATCGAGTCGCCGGGAGCGAGGGTTCGCACGTTCGGCGTCGCCTTCGTGTCATTTGGCTCGACCTCGGGGAAGTCCACAGCGAAAACGCTGGGGGCCACGAGGCCGAGACAGGCGGCAGTCAGGACTGCCTTTCGGTTCAAACTACGCATGAGACCTCCTCAAAATGTACAGCAACTCTGCAAATGACGGGTTGCAGAAACCCAGGCCGCTGGACTTCCGCCTCCTAGACATCGGAGGAACGAAGTCGGACGTTTCCAGAATACACGCAATTTGCGAAGATGGGACAAAAACTCTGAAAATCGTGTCTGGAAGGCAGGGCTCTCTGCAACCGGCTGCAAGCCCGTAGAGGTACTTAGGGGTT
>JAIEQQ010000474.1 GCA_019747615.1 Phycisphaerales bacterium | reverse complement strand
ATATCCGATCGCCTGGCGGTCCACATCGCGCAGGTACCCGAGCTTGCGCGATACGCCCAGCCGATCGCCTTGGTCATCGTCGTGCTGGTGATCACCTACTTCTCGCTGGTCATCGGCGAGCTGGTGCCCAAGCGCATCGCCCTTGCGCACCCCGAGTTGGTCGCGTCGACGATTTCTCGCCCGCTCAACATCCTCTCGATCATCGCGGCGTGGCCGGTCAAGGTCCTCACCGTCTCCACCGAGGTGGTGCTCAAGGTCCTGCGCATCAAGCCCAAGGAGGGCGACGACATCTCCGAGGACGATGTGAAATCTGTCATCTCGCGCGCCGCCAGCACCGGCATCTTCACGCCGCAGGAGCTCAAGCTCTTCCAGCGCACGATGCGCGCCGGCGACCTGATCGTCCGTGACCTCATGGTCTCGCGCACCGACATCGTCTGGATCGACGTGGACGAATCGATCGACGCGGTGCGCGTGCTGGTGGGCACCAGCCCGCACTCGCACTTTCCCGTTTGCCGGGGGGGGAAGGGCGGCGCCGGTGGCGGCATCGATGAGCTCGTCGGCGTCGTTCACATCAAAGACCTCATCGCCTACGGCCTGCTCGCGGGGAGCGATTTCAAAGTCTCCGCCGTGGCTCAGAAGCCGCTGTTCATCCCCGAAACCATGCCCGCCCTCCGCCTGCTGGATCAGTTCCAATCCAGCACCAACCACGTCGCCTTCGTCGTCGATGAATACGGCGGCACGTTGGGCATGCTCACGCTCAACGACGTGACCCGCGCGATCGTCGGAGATGTCAGCCGCGCCGGCCGGGCCAGCGCGGCCAAAATGTCCCGCCGCAACGATCACGAGTGGTTCGTCGACGGCCGCCTGCCATTGCACGAGATGGTGCTCGGCCTGGATCTCTCGGCCGATGTCGAGGGCGAACTGCCCGATGTAAGCACCGTCGCCGGCCTCGTCACCACCGTGCTGGGGCACATCCCACGCGAGGGCGAGGTCTTCTCCTGGCAGGGCTTCCGCATCGAGGTCATCGACATGGACGGCACACGCGTGGACAAACTCCTGGTCGCCCGAACCGCCGCCGCGACGCCGAACACACGCTCCGAGCCGGGGGCGGGGAAGCCGAGCACTTGACCATCGATCACGGCATCGGCACCTCACCGCCGCGCATGCGCTCTTCAAACCAGGCTTTCCATGCCGCCGCCTGGTCAAGCTTCCCCTCAGCCTTGCCCGCGGCGATGCACCGCTGCACCGACTGCAGCTTGCGGTAGGGAAGCTCGCTCAGCTTGGTGCATGCTTCCGCCCCTTGCCGCAGCAACGGCACCGCTTCCGAGTAGTGGCCTTGGGCCGCGAGCGCCTCGCCCAGCATGCTCGTTGCCTCGGCGATCCCCGCCTCGTACTTCTCCGTCGGGTACGAGGCGATCAGCGCGCGGATCTGCGGCTCCGCCTCAGCGAAACGCTTCTCGGCGAGCATGATCAACGCCTCGTCATTGATCCCCCACCGCTTGACGTCCTCAGCAGGCGACGACGCGAGCCGCTGTTGCTGGAGCTGCGCAAGCAGTTGCCGTGCGTCGTTCATCCTGCCAGCGCCGACCAGCGCGTCGAAACGCGTGCGATCCAGCCACATGAGTGCTCCGGCGTTCCCCTTCGCCTCAAAGACCGGGCGCGCCAAGTCGATGTTCGCCAGCGCTTCTTGATGCAGGCCAAGAAGTATCAACCTCTCGGCAAGATCGCCGCGTGAACCCGCCGTCCACTCGTGGTCTGGACCGTTGGTGCGCAGCCGCCGCTCGACGACTGCCCGGAACATTCGGACGCTGCGCTCGATCTGCCACTCATTGGACCAGTCTTTGGCGAGCCCCGTCGCCTTCTCGTCGGCGAAGTCGGCATTGCCCGCCAGCAACTCCGTCAGCACCCGCTCCAACTCCGCATCAACCTGCTCGAGCCGCCCCATGCTCTTGATCTCCTTGAGCGGCCAGCGCATCTCCGACAGCCCGATCACGACGTGCGGGTGCTCCTTCGGAAGCAGGCGCGCGTTGATCGCCACCGCACGCTCGTGGTATCGCAGGCCCTCTTCAAAGCGCCCCTGCGAGTCGATCGACAGCGCCAGATTGCGAAGGTTAATCGAGGAGTTGGTGTCCTCTTGTGCCAGCGGCTCGCTTCCCGGCTGGCCACTCACCGGACCCCCGGCGAAAAGATACTTTCGCGAGAGCGCCTCGCTCTCGGCGTACTTCGCTTGCTGATAATCGACCAGCGCCAGCGACAGGCCGAAGAGGCGGCGATCCGCTTCCTTCCCGCTCCGCACCGCTTCCTCCAGACCCTCGTTGTAGTACCGCCGACGCTGCTCCAGCGTCGGCGCGACGTGCCCAGCGATCAGCCGTGCTGATTTCATGGGCTGCACCCCGCCGATCGACGACAGTATTTCATATGCCGGCTCGGCCATTTTCCAGGCGTCGCGCGGCTCCGACGCATACTGCGACCACGCCAGCGCGAGCATCGCCCTGGCGAGCGACTCCTTATCCTCCGGCATCGTCGCCCTCACGACCGTGAGGTTCTTCTCGGCCAGCCGCAGGCTGTCCAGGATCCTCCCGTGCGAGCGATACGCCGAGGAGATCGAAACTCGCATCTTCGCCGTCTGGAGCGGCGTGAGCTGCGAGTCCGGCGAATCCATCTTCCGCACAAAGTCGTCCAGAACACTCACCAGCGTGCGGTCGCGCGCCCGCGGGTTCGTCACCAGATCCGAAGCGCCGATCACCTCGAGCATCAGCGCGTTCGTCTGCTCCGCTTCGGTCCTCGCGCCCCGCGCGAGATCGCGCGCCGCCACCGCCTCGCGCAGCAATGCCGCGATCACGCCCAGCGAAACCACGAGCACGCCAAGCACCACCAGCCCCGCGATCACCGGCAGGCGATACCGACGGACGAACTTCCCAACCTTGTACGTCGCGCTGGGCGCGCCCGCCAGCACCGCCTCATGGTTCAGGTATCGCGTGAGATCCGCCGCGACATCCGACGCGCTGGCGTAGCGCCGCGTGCGGTCCTTGTCGATGGCCTTGAGCACGATCCAGTCCAACTCGCCACGCACTTCTGAGGCGACGTTCTTCAGCTCCGAACCCCGCCGCCGCCCGAGTTCACCCGTCGGAGTCTTCGCCAATCCCCGCGGCTCAGACATCAGCGTCGTGATCCGCGTCGAGGGCTTCGGCGGCTCCACCTCGCGGATCATCTTGACCATCGCCTCGTGCCCCGCGCCGCGCAGCTTTGTCGAGTCAAACGGCAGCGTCCCGGTCAACAACTCGTACAAGATCACGCCCAGCGAGTAGATGTCCGTGCGCGTGTCGATGTCCAGCCCGCCCGACTGCGCCTGCTCCGGCGAGATGTACTCCGGCGTGCCCACCAGCCGACCCGCCTCGGTGTGCAGCGTCCGGTCCGTCAGCGGCGTGTGAATCGCCTTCGCCACACCAAAATCGATCACCTTCGCCACCGGCTTGCCATCAAACAACGCCACCAGGATGTTTGACGGCTTCAGGTCGCGATGGATGATCCCCTTCTGGTGCGCGTGATGCACCGCTTGGCACACCGTGATAAAGAGCTCCACCCGCGCCTTCGTGCTCAGTCGCGCCGCGTCGGCATAGTCCGTGATCGGAACGCCCGCGACGTGCTCCATCGCGAAATAGGGCCGCCCCGACTCCGTCATTCCCGCATCCAAGACCTTCGCAACGTTCGGATGATCCATCATCGCCAGCGCCTGGCGCTCGGCCTCAAACC
>JAIEQQ010000228.1 GCA_019747615.1 Phycisphaerales bacterium | reverse complement strand
GGAGGCCGACCGAGTCCCGGTCCCGGCGGCGGCCAAAATCCAGCCCCGATCCCGGGCGGCCCCGGCGGCGGCGGTGGCGGATTGCGCGGGGGGGGCGGCGGTGGGGGTGGGGGCGGTGGTGGCCCTCGCGGGCGAACTCGAGCAGAGGTGCGCCGTCGGCGAGAGCTGCGCCCTTCCACGGGTGTCACCAGCGGTTCAACGCTCGCACGGTCATCTCGCACTGCGACTCGTCGCCCGCGCCGCGCCTTCGCCATCGCGATGGTCGTGTGGGCGGTGGGCATCGTCACGCTGATCCTCGTTGCGATTCAAGCCAGCTCGCAAGCCCAGGCCGCTGCCGGGCGCGAGAGCGTCGCACGCGTCCGCGCCATGTGGGCGGCGCGTGCCGGTATCGAGAGCGTCATCGCTCGCTTGCAGCGAGAGACTCAGGCGGCCTCACCCGTCGGCGCCACCAGCCTGCTCGTCTCGCTGGCCGATGTCAGCGAGGGCTCGCTCGATGGCAGCCGCTTCGAGGTCTGGCACGGCGACTCCGGTACACGCTCCCCCGGCCCCGCCGATGCGCACGCCAAGATCAACGTCAACCTCGCCAGCGCCGCGGACCTCGTGCTCATCCCCAACATGACCGAGGAGATCTCGCAGTCGATCATCGACTTCATCGACGCCGACGACGAGCCTCAGGAGTCCGGAGCCGAGTTTGAGACCTACTCCGGCAAGTCGATCTCGTACCTGCCTCGCAACGGCCCGATCCGCAACATCGCCGAGCTCGAACTCGTCGAGGGTGTGCAGCGTTCGTACCTCCGCGAGCTCGACGACAATGTCGACGGGGTCATCGACGCGCAGGAGCTCGCGATCGGCAAGCCGTCGGCCGCTGGCGCAACAACGTCGTCGACGCAGTCCGGTGGCGGTGGCGCGATCAACCCTGATCTTGGTTGGGCGGGGATCCTGACCGCCGCGAGCACCGGCGGCGGCCTGGCGATTGGTGGCGAGCCGTTGGTCGATATCTCCAAGACCGAGACGCAGCCGGGCGATCTGACGAGCGTCACTTCGATGGAGACGACGCAGGCGGAGGTGATTCTCGCCGCCGCTCAGGCTGGCACGGTGACGATGGCGGACTTCATCCGCACGGACCTGACGACCATCGCACAGCAGGTCTCGCAGGTCAGCGGGCAGCAGTTCCGCAACGTGCGGAACCTCGAGCGGGCGCAGCTCACGGCCCTCTTCGATCACGCGACGATCGGCGATGAATCGGGCGTGACGCCGGGCAAGCTGAACATCAATACCTGCTCGCAGGACGCGCTGAAGTATCTGAGCGACGTTGATCCGTTCGTCGCTGATGCCATTCGGGTCTACCGTGATCAGCAGCGGGGTGATATCGCGTCGGTCATCGAACTGCTGGATGTCGGCGGCGTAAGCCGCGCGGCGCTCGCGGATCTCACGCGGCTCATTGATGTCCGCTCCAACGTGTTTCAGTTCAGTGTGACGGGCCGCGACGAGAACACGGGCCTGACTGTTGAAATGCAAGTCGAAGTGGATCGTTCAACCCTTCCGGTCAAAATCAACGCCATCCGCATCCGCTAGCCAGCCGCGCTCTAGAACTCCTCGCCGCCCCGCTGCCAGAATCCCCCGGCGACCAATCCAGCCGCCCCGTCTCCCCGAATCCCCCGCACCCGACCGACCCTCCGACCGCCTCCCCCGCCGCCCAGACCCCACCGAATATCGCGGCCAATCGCCACTCCTGCCGAACACAACACCATGCCGACCTCGCCCAGCACGCCGAACGCCTCGAAACGCCCCGCCCGGGCCGCGGGCGTCTGGCGCGTTGGCGGCACAGCGACGACGCCGGCCCAGCTCCGTGTCGTTGTCTGCCGCGCGGGGCGCGCCGGTGAGCCGAGCGTGGTGATCGAGAGCTTCCGAACGATCGACGCGCCGACCAAGGCCGTCATCACCCGAAACATCAAGCCGCTGGCCGACATCATGGTCGGCGTCTTGCCGGCCGCCGCCGCCACCTGGCGACGCATCGAGACCCCCGTGCCCGCCGACTCCACCGCCGAGAGCATCGCCGGCGCACTGTCGCTCATGGCTGAGATGCAGGCACCCGGCGTTCCGGCTCATCGCCGCGCCGCGGGCGTGCTCCGCTTATTGCCGGACGCCTCGCCGATCACCGGCGTCGCAGCGTGGGTGCAAGACATGCCCGCGCCCGTGTCGAGCCTCGATGCCGTTGGCGAGATCACGCAGTACGCGCCATCCACCGCAGCGCTGGCGATCGCGATGCGCCTGACCGGACGCACACAGGGCGTCAGCGTCTTGGCCGAGACCGGCGAAGGCGGCGTCGGCACGATCACCGTGCTCGCCGCCGGCCCGCGCGCCACCGTCGTTCGCGTCGCGCGCGATGAATCCTCCGACAAAGACGCATGGCTCGCATCGATCCAAGATCGCGCCAGCGAAGCCGCCAGCGCCAGCGGCGCCGCCCCGCTCACGATCTCCGCAGAGTCCCTCACCGCCGGTGTCGTGCTCGCAGCGTCCAGCGGCCGCGCTGGCGAGGTGCTGGTCGGCAGCATCCCCAGCGCCCCCCGCTGGCTTGAGGAATACGCACCAGCCCTCGGGGCCGCGGCGGGCGCGATCCTCGCCGATCCATTCGAGCGTGCGCTGGTCGGCATGACGTTCGATCCGCCCGGCACCGCCGGCGGTATCCTCGAGCGCTGCGTGACGGCGCTGGCCCGGCCCCGCGTCGCGGTCGCTCTGGCGGTCGTGTGTGCATTTCTCCTGCTCGCCCTCCCGCTGGCCGCTGCGTACGCTCGATTGGCCTTGGTGACCTCTCGCGCCGCCGGCACCGAGCCCGTGCGTGCGCCGGTGCTCGACGCGGCACGCCAGGCGGATCTTTACGCGATCACCGTGAGCCGTCGCTGGCCGATGAGCAAACTGCTGGCGGAGGTCGTCGGCATCGCGCCCAAGGGTGTCAACGTCGAGTCGGTGACGATCGAAGTCGGGCAACCCGTGCGCATCGTCGGCACCGCTGAGAGCGCCGAATCCGTGTCGCAATGGCGAGAAAAGCTCGCCGGCAGCCCGATCTTCGAGGACGCCAAGTCCAACCAGTCCACGATCTCCGGGCAAAGCGGCGTGCGCTTTGATCTCAGCGCCCGCGTGGCCCAGCCGACGATGGCGATGAACTCTGACGCTGCCGCTCTTGCCAAAGCGGCCCAGGCCGCCGCGGGCAACGCGAACACCGCCGCCCCCGGCGGATCAAGCAACGCCGCCACCACCGGCAGCCGCCCGCCGGGCCGCAACGAGAACCCGCCAGCGCGCAGCGATCGTGGCGGCACCACTCCGTCGCGCACGAACACCCCGGCGACCGCCTCACCGGCCGATGCCAAGCCCGCGCCCGCGCCCGCCCCAGTTCCCTCGCCCATCAGCGCCGATCAGATCGCCAAGCTCGATCGCGCCGGCGCGATGCGTGAGTTCAGTGAGCGACGGCGCGCCGCGTCGTTGCCCTCGGTCGACGAGACCACGCGCCAGCGACTGAAAGACGAGGCCGAGGCCTGCCGTGCGCGCCTGCAGTCACTCTCTTCCGGTGGGGGGAGTTCATCATGACCACGCTAATCTCCCGCCTTCGTTCGTTCCCCCGCGCCGCGCGATGGCTCGCGGGCTTCGTCGCGTTTCTGGCGATCTACTTCGGCGTGGTCGAGCCGGCCGCCATCCTGCCCGCGGGCGCTCTCGTCGCTGGGCTTCGCGATCTCGGGATGGAT
>JAIEQQ010000662.1 GCA_019747615.1 Phycisphaerales bacterium | reverse complement strand
GCTGGGCAAACGACGGTGCGCGCGGCGCCGTCCACGCTGTTCGTTCCGATCGACGGCCCTGCGCTGCGCGACGAGGATACCGGCTCGGTGTTCTACGGTGCGGCGTGCGGGGTCGGCGAGGGCTGGCGCGGCGCTACGGTGTTCCGGTCGTCCGATGGTGGCGCCACGTACGACGAAACGGGGTCGCTGGTGCAGGAGTCGGTCATCGGCACGGTGGTCGGCACGCTCTGGAATCAGAACTTCCATCCGAACACATGGGACGAAGGCACGCTGGTGAGCGTCGAGGTTGTCCGCGGCTCGCTTGTATCGCTGCCGGAGGCGACGGTGTTGGAGGGGGCGAACTTCATCTTGATCGGCAACGAGGTGATGCAGTTCAAGACCGCCTGGATGTACGCGCAAAACGCCTATCAGCTTTCCGGTCTGCTCCGGGGCCGGCGGGGGACCGAGTGGGCGATGTCCGGTCATCCCGCGGCCGGCGAGCGGGCCGTGCTGCTCAACGCGAATTCGCTTCGCCGGTTCAATTCGGACCTCGCTGCTGCCCGGTTGTACAAGCCGGTGACGATCGGTCGGAACATTCAGCAAACCGCGGCTCAACCGTTCACCTATTCGGGCGTGAATCAACTGCCTTTCGCGCCCGTTCACTTGGGCGGCGGCCGGGCCGGCGGGGACTTGACGATCACCTGGTTCCGCCGGTCGCGGCAAGGGGTCAACTTGCCGTGGAACTACGATCCGCCGCTGGCCGAAACGGTCGAATCGTACGACGTTGAGATCTGGAACGCGGCGTTCACCGTCCTGCGGCGCACGGTGGCTTCCGTTGCGACGCCGACGACGTTGTACACCGCGGCTCAACAGGCGGCGGACTCCGGGGGCGTGCTCGCCTCCTACGGGGTACGCGTGTTTCAGCGCCACGCGACGCTCGGGCGCGGTTACGTTCTTCAAGGGGTACTCTGATGGCAGGCTCATCCACCAACCTCAACCTGGTCACCGCCAACACCGGCGGTGGCTCGGCGCAAGCCAATGCGCTGTTCGACGCGGCGTCGCCTGGCATGCTGTTCGGCCGCAACTCGGTCCTATCGACGGCGCTCACCTGGGCCTGGTACGGGGGCGCCGTCTTGCTGGCCGGCGCGCCGACTGTGCTGGCGAACGGGTCCGTTGCGCTGACCCCGTCGCGCACGCAGAACATCGAGGCGGGGCCGGTATCGAACACGACCGCGCCGATCACCGGCGTGTCGATCGCCAACCCATGCGTGATTAACTCGGCGGCGCACCCGTTTTTCCCTGGCGATGTCGTGTGGATCGACGGCATCGTCGGCACCACTCAACTGAACGGGTCGTTCGCTCGGGTGACTGCCACCGCGGCGAACACCGTCACGCTGGCGGTCGATTCGACCGGGTTCACCGCGTGGACCTCGGGCGGGACGCTCGCGCGCATGACGGACGCGGGCGCCTACACGCTGCGGGTCGGCAAGGGACTCGGCACCGCGTTCGTGGCGCAATCGCCGTTGTACAACGTCGTGGCGAGCTTTGCGACCGTGTCGTCGTGGACCGATTTTCGCCTGCTGGCGGCGCCGGCCGGGCCTGGGTGCGCGTACGGTGGCGCGGCGCAGTCGGTGGCCGGCGCGGTCGATGTCATCGCGTCGCAGGCGGCGTTCGCTGCGGCGCGCGCGGCCTTCGTGGATTTGACCGGGGCGATCACCGCAAACATCGCCTATATCGTTCCTCGTCTGTCGGGGCCTCTCACAATACGAAACTCGGCGACCGGGGCCTTCGCCCTTACCGTCAGACCTCCGGGCGGCACCGGAGTCGTTGTCGCAGCGGGCGCTACTGTTCGCTTGAACTGCGACGGCACGAACGTTGTGGCAATAACCTGAGGCCTGATCATGCACGGATTCCAAGAGTACCTTCAACATGCCTACCTCTGGGCAATCGGCTCGGTCATCGGCCTAGGGCAGCTTCTAATCTCAGACGCGCCCTTGACATGGCGTGCCGCAGCTGGTAGGGCTTTCGTCTCCGGGGGCTTGGCGACGATTGCAGGGAGCGTCCTCCTGTTCGTTGCAGGCACACCGAACCTCGCCTTGTTCGGTGTTGCCGCAGCACTTGCCAGCCTCGGCACGAGTCTGATCGAAAGGGTAATCATGCGGTACGTCCGAAGCAAGTTCCCCGAACCGCATGACCGCAGAACAGGAGATGCCGAATGACCGCGACCCTTCGCCTGAGCCCGAACTTTACGCTGGCCGAGCTCACCCTGAGCGCTACAGCCAATGCTCGGGGATGGGAGAACGTTCCCCCGCCTGAGGTGATGGAGGCGCTTCGGGTGACGGCGCAGGGCATGGAGCAGGTTCGTACCCTCCTGTCCGAGATCATAGGACGCCCGGCACCAATCTTCATCACCAGCGGCTACCGCTCACCGCGTCTCAATAGCGCCATCGGCGGTTCCAAGACGAGCCAGCATGTTAGGGGCGAGGCTGTGGACTTCAGGGCCCCGGAGTACGGAAGCCCTGCACAGATCGTTGCTGCTGTCAAGCGTTCCAAGATCGAGTTCGATCAGCTCATCAACGAAGCGGCCAGAAACGGGGCTCGCTGGGTGCATATCAGTTTCGGCCCACAACATCGCCGGGAGGTGTTCTCCATCGTTGACGGGATCGTCCGGGAGTTCGAAGGATGAGCTTCCTAGCCCTCGCGTGGAAGAACCCTCTTGTCACCGCCTGCTTGGCAATCATCGCTTTCCTGTTCGCCCTTGTTCTCGTTCGCTCGTACCAGCTGAACACGACCCGCGAACAGATCCAACATCAAGAGGCGGTAATCAAGACCATGGGCGACGCGGTGATGCTTCAGAACGATGCTGTCGAACAGGCCGAGCTGAAGGCGAAGGACGCGGCGGCGAAAGGGGCGGCGGCACTGCGAGAGGCTCGTGCCGCTGGGAAGGCCCGGTTGCCCGCAATCGAGACCCTGGCCAAGGCGGCGGCATCTCCCGGGGACCTGGCCTGCACAGACGCGGTTAAAACGGTGCGTGATGCGCTCGCCCGTTGACTTGTGCAGGTGGGTCACCCTCGCCCTTATCGTGCCCCTTACCGCGTGTACGACGCCCGTACCGCAGGTTATACGCGTTCAGGTCCCTGTCCCCTGTGTCGTTGAATTTCCCCCGGTCCCGGCGATTACCACAGGGGGAGAATTGCTCGCCATGAACGACTACCGCCTGCTCGTGACTATCGCCCGGGAACGCCTCGTCCTGCTCAACTATTCGGAGGAGCTTCGGGCTGCGGCTCAGGGTTGTTTGCCCACCGCCCCGTGAGCACCTGAACTGAGAACGGGGCCGGGGCGAGCTTGACGTTCCCGGAGAGGAAATAGAGCTTCTTTCCGTCCGGGCTTCTCCCTGTCGCCAAGAGCCCCGACACCCCGGTCATCCTTCGAAGGGCGCTGCTTATGACGTCTCGCCTTTCGCTCGGCCACCCGAGCTCTGTCGTGAGCTGTGCGAAGGTTATTCCTTCGGGATGCTTTGCTACAAGATCAAGAAGAAGCTTTTTCGTCCCGTTGTGATGTGGGGCGCTCATTCGGTTCTCTTACGGGGAAGAACCCGTGCTTCGGTGACGACCCAAAGACCGGTGTCTTTGTCCTTGTGCCCGGGGAGCGTCCCGTCCTCCTTGAGCGGGGGGACACGGTGCGCGGCGCGGGGAGCGCGGTTACTGTGCTGGG
>JAIEQQ010000002.1 GCA_019747615.1 Phycisphaerales bacterium | reverse complement strand
GATGAATGCCAATGGCGAGTTCGCCGATGTCGGCCCCAAGGGCCTGACCATGCGCGTGGGGCTCTCGGCGGGTGATGTGATGGTGGGCGACTTCGGCGCGCCGCCGACGAACTCGTCGTACACCACGCTCGGCGATACCACCAACCTCGCGGCTCGCCTGGAGGGTGCGAACAAGGTCTTTGGCTCGCGGATCCTCGTGAGCGAGCGCCTCAAGACGCTCGCCGAGGTACACGTTGCCGAGATGCGATCGAGCAACGCGCCGGCCAAGCTCATCCCCCCACTGCTTTGGCGGCCGCTGGGGCGCGTCCGCGTCAAGGGCAAGCTCGAACCCGTCGGCGTGTTCGAGCTCGTCGGCGACCTGGTACCGTTTGGCCCCCGGACCGCGGACTGGATCGCGACCACTGAGCGTTTGATCCGCTCGTACCAAGCCGGCGACTTCGACGCGTGCGACAGCGTGATCGCGCAGTACGCCGCGGACTTTGGCGATTCGGCGCTGCTGGACCTGTACCGGGACGCGATGATCGAGTGGGCGGCCCGCGTGGACCGAGCGGAAGCATTCGACGGCTGCGTGGAGCTGAAGGAGAAGTGAGGGAGCCTTCAGCCTTCAGCCTTCAGCCTTCAGCCTTCAGCCTTCAGCCTTCAGCCTTCAGCCTTCAGCCTTCAGCAGTCAGCAGTCAGCAGTCAGCAGTCAGCAGTCAGCAGTCAGCAGTCAGCAGTCAGCAGTCAGCAGTCAGCGGTACGGCGAGTTTCACCGAACAAGAGCCGTTCACATCCCGCGATTCGGCCAATTCTGTCGATTCTCGGACTACTCGGGAATCCGCCCGATTCCTACGCCAGTACCTCTCTATGTGATAAACTTGTTTCTGTATCGCCCGCTGGAGGAGCCACCATCATGAAGACGTCACGTGCCTTCGGTCTCGCCACGCTTGTCGCGGCGGGTTCTGCGTTTGTCGCATTCAACCCCGGCTCGCTCGCGCTGGCGGCGGGTCTGGCTCAGCCGGTCGCGCCCGCCCCCGCACCGGTGGCGACGCCGTCCGATCCTGCGGCGCCCGCAGCGACGGCGGTGCCGTGCTTCGTGCGCGCGGTTCAGGGCAAGGTGCAGGTTCGCGACAAGCCGGGCGCGCCGCTGCGCAAGGTTGAGGTCGGCATGGTGCTCGGCGAGGGCGCTGAGCTGTTCACGCTCGCCAAGTCGGCGGTGCAGATCCAGATTGGCGCCGGCCAGATCTTCACGGTGGACTTTAACACGCGCGTCATCCTGCGCGAGGTGATCAACAAGTCTGGCACCGAGAAGACCTCCATCGACATGCCCTACGGCCGCATCACCTTTGATGTGACCTCCACGCAGGTCGCCAACGACGTCACCATCACGGCGCCCGACGCGACCCTCGCGGTCAAGGGCACCAGCGGCGGCCTGCAGTCGCGCCCTGGCTTCGGCCCGCTGGCCTTCGGCGGCGTGCTGAACAAGGGCCTCTTTGACGTCAAGTACGACAACCGCATCGTCGCCAGCATCACCGGCTCGGAGTCCTCCAGCGGCGACAGCCCGGACCCCGCGTCGTTCGAACGCACCAGCCAGTTCGTCGACAGCGCCGCCGGCTCCTCGCGAGAGACAAGCGAGGTCGAGGCCATCCAGACTCAGGGATTCAGCTCGCCGATCATCAACACCACGCCGGCGCCGCGAACCGTCAACGCCGACAACGACATCATCAAGCCCGATGGCACGCTCTTTGGCGAGACGTTTCTGGACCTGGGCACCAACGGCTCGACCCTCGTCGGGCGCGATCTGTTCTTCAACACGCGGCGCGTCCGCACCCCGATCAGCGGCGTGCAGGGCGTCGTCCAGGGTGCCACGATCCTGGTCAACACCAGCGGCCAGCGCACGCTTCTGATCGTCGACAACGTCGCCTCCGGCAACGGCAACACGCCGACGTTCCGAACCCTCAACCTCGACAACCCCAACGCGTTCAGCTATACGACGGTCGGCTCCGTGCCCCCGGTTGCCGGCGGCTTTGGCGGCTTCACCACCTTTACCTTCTTCGGCCTCGGCGCGATCGAGAATCGCCTCTTCGCCGGCGGCGTTGATAGCAACTTCTCCCACGGCATCTTCGAGCTCGACCTGGGCAACCTCAACAACCTCTCGCCCGTCGGCAGTGTTGGTGTCAATCTTGTGACGGGCCTGGATGCTCAGCTTCAGCCTGCGATGGCCGCGGCACCCGGGCGAGGGACCGTCTTCGTCATCGGCACGCCCAACAACGTTGGCGCCGCCGGCCCCAGCACGCCCAACTGGGTCCTCTACGAGGTCAACCCGATCAGCGGCAGCGTCGTCAACACGCGCTCGACCAACGGAGCCAACGGCGACGACTTCGCCAACCAGCCCTCAACGACCGGCTCCACGAATCTGTCCTTCAACGACGTGCAGGTCATCAGCGGCATGGCGTATGTCAACGGCACGTTGGTGATGTCCGGCTTCACGAACACCGGGCGCGCCGTCACGATCTACTACAACCCCGACGCGACGAACGCCGCGGGCGACCCGACGGTCCGCGTGATCGATGGTTCGGTCACCGGCTTCGGCTCGACCACGCTGGCCACCTCGACGCAGCTGCTGTCGAACAACGCCGGCCGGAACTCCACCCCGGAGTTCGCGCAGATCGCGGCCCTCGCGACGCGCTCGCTCGCGCAGGCGCAAGTCGAAGCGTCCGAGGTGCTCGACATCAAGCCCGAGAAGCAGCCGCTGGGCGCGAGCAACTCCCGCGCGCTCCGCAAGGGTGAGTTCAAGGGCCAGTTTGAGAACAAGAACATCAAGGCCATCAAGGACTCTGCCCCCGCGCGCCCCACGACCCCGCCGCTGGCGCGCGAGCGCGTTCGCGAGCGCGTCGCTGAGGTTCGCGACATGAACTGAACTGCGCGTCACGCTGGCCAGGGTGTGACCAACGCACTGACCAAACGCAGAGGCCTCCGCCGGAGATTCCGGGCGGAGGCCTCTTTCGTTCATTCCGACGATTGCTGAACACGCCGGCTCGCGTTGCTTGCAGCAGCACGCGCAACCCCGCATCGCGGCGGGTGCGGCGTTCGCATGCGCGCGTTTACTTGCCCTTGAGCTTCTCCAGCACCTCGGCCTCGGCTTCGAGCGTCAGCCCGGCGCGGAGCACCATGGGGTCGGACATTTGCGGCTCGCTTCGCCCGGCGTCCTTGGCTTCCTTCTTGATGTCCACCGTCGCGCGAGCCCGCCGCTCGAGCTCTGTCGGGATCCACGCCAGCGTGTCGCGCACGGTCGTCTCGACCGGGGAGAATCGCAGCCCCGCGGCGATCGCCTTGGCGCAGTTCACGCGATGGAAGCCCTTGCTGCCGCCCGATGGCGGCACCCAGATCGGCAGCGGCAGGCCGCCGAGCTTCGCCAGCTCTGCCTCGCTGACCCACACAGGCTCGACGGTCTTGCCGCTGGACCTATATCCCACGCTCGCGAACGTTCTGACCACATCGCCCCAGCGATGCGGCGTGACGCCGCCAGTTGCGTTGTAGACGCCGACGCTCTTGCGTTCGATGCACTCGATGATGAACCGCCCGAGGTCGCGCCCGTCGATGAACTGCACCGGGTCTTCGGGCGTGCCGGGCACGAGCATTCGCCCGCCCTGCGCCCCGCGCCAGCACCAATACGTGAACCGATCCGTGTTGTCATCGGGC
>JAIEQQ010000559.1 GCA_019747615.1 Phycisphaerales bacterium | reverse complement strand
CGACGCGCCTTGAAGAAGTCCTGGTGAACCTGCTCAATAACGCCGCGAAGTACACGCCTGACGGCGGGCGGATCGCGGTGGCGTGTGAACTCCGGCGTGAAGGGGGGAAGGACTACGCGATGGTCCGCGTGCGAGACAACGGGGTGGGGATGGAGGAAACGCTCCTGCCGCGAGTCTTCGATCTGTTTACGCAGGGTGACCGCTCGCTGGACCGCTCATGGGGCGGGCTGGGCATCGGCCTCTCGCTGGCACATCGGCTCATCACCATGCACGGCGGGACGATCCATGCGCACAGCGCGGGCCCCGGTAAGGGGAGCGAGTTCGCTGTGAAACTCCCGCTGTTCCCGGCACCCCAGGCCCAACTCTCGTCCGAAGGCCAATCGCCCAACACCGAAACGCCAGGGACCACGGGGATTGGCGAAGAACGTGCGAAGGCACCGGCAGTGCGCGTGCTGGTGGTGGACGACAACCTCGACCTGGTCACCATGCTCTGCGGCACCCTTCGGTTCAAGGGCTACATCGTGCAGACCGCGAACACTGGCCCCGAGGGGCTTCGGATCGCGCGGGAGTGGCAGCCGGATATCGCGCTCCTAGACATCGGCCTGCCCGGCCTTGACGGCTATGAGATCGCCAGGCGGCTGCGCGCCGACCATGTGGTTGCGGTGGAGGCGGCGAGCGAGGGGGTGGTTGGGACCGGTGGGGCCACAACCGGAGGGACGGGTGCCCGAATGAAACTGATCGCCATCACTGGCTACGGGCGGGACGACGATATCGCGCTCGCGCGTGATGCGGGCTTCGATGGGCACATGGTCAAGCCGTGCGACATGGAGAAACTCGAAGAGATGATGGCGCCGCCGGTCAAGGGTTGACAGCGAGAGAGGACCCCACGCATGAACACCGGCCCCACCGCCCGCAAAGAGGCGACATCTCGCCCGATCTCCGTCTCCACAGCAAAGATCCGCGTCTTGTGCGTTGATGACAGTCGCGACATGACCACGGTTCTGAAGATGATGATCGACGCCGAACCGGACATGCAGTGCGTGGGCTGCCTGGCGTCGGCTGACAACTTGATCGCGCAGGCCTGCCGCGTGAGCACGACGCCCTCGAACCCTTCCCCTACCCCTTTGGTCATGATCCTCGACGCGACCATGCCCGGCAAAGACCCGCTGAAGGCGATGAGCGAACTGGCCGTGGCGCTCCCGTGGGTGCGGACGATCATCTACAGCGGCTACGACGATCCCGCGTTCATCCGCCGGGCCATCGACGCCGGCGCGTGCAGGTGCGTGTCCAAGCGTGAAGAACCTGCCGCCATCACGCGGGCGGTGCGCGAGGTATGGGCTGGAAAAGTCGGCTGAGCCGAGCCTTGAGCGAGCCAAAGACCATCCGGTCATCAGCCCGCTCGAAGTTCTTCCCAGACTGCGGAGTCTTCAGAGGCGATCGAACCCGCCGGAGCGAGCACGCGGGACTACCGCTGGCTTGGCTTGGTAGGTGCACCAGCGGCGTCAGGCTTCGCGGCGGGCTTCCGCGCGTGCTGCTGGAAGAACGCCCACATCAGGTCGTTGGCCGAGATGTCTTTGGTCGATGCGCCGAGCATCTCCAGCGGCGGCTCGCGGCCGGGCCAGGTGTGCCCGCCGCCGGTGATCTCGATGAGCACGACCTCGGTGCCGTCCTTGCCGCCGCCCCAGGTCTTGCGTGTCACGGTCATGCCATCGGCCGCGGTGTCGGGGAGCTGCTCGAGCTCCGGCGGCTGGGCGCAGCCGTTGGCCTTGATCCACTGCTCCAGCGAGTGCTGCACCGACAAGAAGACCGGGCGCACGTTCGTCAGCGGGTGCCCGACGCCCTGCCCGCCGTTGAAGGGCGCGTTCGCATCGGCGGTGCCGTGGAAGTGCATGATGGCGACCGGGCGCGAGGGCGTGCAAGCCTCGGTGCCCATTGGCCCGCCGACGGGCGCGATCGCGGCGAAGCGGTCGGCCAGTTCCGATGCGACGCGGTAGGCCATGATCCCGCCGTTGGACATGCCCGTCGCATAGACGCGGTTGGCATCGACGTTGGCCACGCTCGCGAGGTCGTCGAGCATGGCCCGTGTGAAGCCGACATCGTCGATGTTGTTGTCCATCGCGTAGCCGCAGCAGTTGCCGCCGTTGAAGGTGAGCAGGCGATTGGGCAGCCGCCCCGTGCCGTAGGGATAGACGACGATGAAGCCCGCCTCGTCGGCCTTGTCGTTGAGCCCGCTGAAGGCGACCATGCTCTCGGGGTTGCCGCCGCCGCCGTGGAAGACGACGACGACGGGTGTGGGGCGGGCCGCGTCGTAGCCGCGCGGGATGTAGACCAGCGAGCGGCGGTCGAGCGTGCCCACCTTGATCGAGCGCGTAATGGTCTTGCCGGGGGCGAGCGCGGGCTTCGTGGGTTCGACGGGCCTGGCCGCTGCCGCGGGGGCTTTGGCGACGTGGGGTTCGCCGAACGCCGCGCGATAGAACGCCCAGTTGTCATCGCCCATTGCGCTAAGCACGCCCATCGGGTCGTGCTCGATGCCGGGGAGCACCGTCCACGTGTGCGGCACCTTCAGGCGTTCGAGGTGCTCGTGGAACTCCCTGTTCGCGGCGAACGTCTCGTCCTTGTCGCCGATGACCATGCGGACCAGCGCGCCCTTGGTGATCGCCGCGGCGTTCTGCTCGGCCAGCGTGCGCGGACTCACACTGCGGAAGTACGCCTGATCGCCGCCGTAGACCTTCGCGAGCACTTCCGCGGCCCGCTTGCGCCCCGCGCGCGGCGCTTGGATCAGTTCCGCCTGCATCGGCCCCGCGCCGACGATCGACACGGCCCTGAACATCTCCGGGTACTTGAACCCCAGCCGCGCCGAGCCGTACCCGCCCATGCTGAACCCATCGAGCATCCGCCCCTCGCGCGTGGCGATGGTGCGATACGCCCCATCGATGTGCGGCACAAGGTCCTTGACAATCACGCTCTCCAGCGGCGCGGCGCCGTCCTTCCAATCGACGTACATGCCCTCGACGAGTCCGTTGACGAACACAACAAGACACGGCGGCGTCTTGCCCGCCTCGATGGCCGCATCAAAGTGGGCCGCGACCTTGGCGATCCCCGCCGCGCCGCCGCCGGAGCCGTGCAGCCAGTACACGACGGGGAAGCGGCGGTCCTTGTTCCCCGCCGCGTCGTAGGCCGCGGGCGTGTAGAGGTGGTAGCTGACTTTGGCCTTGGCGGCCGCGCTGCCAAAGGTGCGGAACGACACGCGTGGGGCTTTGATCTCGGGCGTGACCCATTGGACCTTCGCGTTCGCCTCCGCCCGCGGAACATCAGCGGGCTGAGCCAACGCGCCGGGGCCGAAGCACCCGAGCACACACAGCAGCAACGCAAGCAGTCGAGCGGCATTCACGCGCGGAATCTCCATGCAAGGGAGAACGGACGGCGAACGTGCGTATTGCACATCTACGAGGATGAGTATTGACCACACCACGCGACGGCTTGATCGTCGCGTCCGCCGATTGGTTTGTCGCGCCTGACGGCTCGCCTGTCGCACGCGACGGGTCATCCGTCATGTCCGCCGACTCGCCCGTCGCTGGCGATGCGTCGATTGTCGCGTCCGCCGACTGAAGTGTCGCGTGCGCCAGGCCGATGATCGCGTCTGACGGCTCGCGTGTCGCGTCGCGGA
>JAIEQQ010000436.1 GCA_019747615.1 Phycisphaerales bacterium | reverse complement strand
AGCCCCCACAAGACGTCAATTAGGAGCAGCTCCCACCCCACGGTGGGTCTCCGGTGGCTCTAGCGGAGGTGGCTCAAATTACACTGAAGCTAAAGGTAGTGGGTTCTCTGGGCAAGGACTAGGCGAATTCTAGTTCGAGAAATCTAAATAAAAGAAAGGCTTAGTAAGTATGTATAATAGTGATTTAGATCCTGAGGAAGCTACTACGCCTAGTACTGAGGACGCACGGGCTCAAACCCCTCAAGGTCAATACTGGACACCAGAGTTTTATGAGAAAGATAGGCTTGCAAACAACAAGAAGTTTGGAGATCCTACAGAAGCGGAGGATTCTTCTAAATCCCCTGCAGCCGATCCTGGCGTACCTATGCCAAGAGATCAGCCATATCAACGGCAGAGCGAGGAAGGCCTCCCCGGGGATAACGGCCCTATGGTGGATAATAGCTCTAGAGATGTAGAACCAGCCCTCCCTTCCTTCAATACCAACCTAATAGTAGGCTCTCCGCTTCCGGTAGGGGTTAAATCTATTGAGCGCGAAGATACCGCCTGGTTAACGCCAGAAGAGCAAAAAGATACTTCCTGGTTACATCCGGATGAAACTTTCTATGCTAATCAAGACACTCAAAAAGCAGCTAATCGTAAAGCCGGTACGCCCCAAAGAGGCCGCCTAAATAGGTCTGGTAAGTATCTTAATAACGAACAGTTTGATATTCAATCCGCAAACCAATTCCTAACCCTTACAGGAACCCAGTTTGATAAGGACGCTCAAACCTTATTAAAACAGATTGCAAGCGACCCTAACTTAAGTAGGAATTTAACGCAAAATATTACTGAGAGACTTTCCGGCCTAATTGATAGATACACCAAGACCGCTCCTAATGAGATCGCCGCAACTAATTTTAAGAGCC
This sequence comes from Phycisphaerales bacterium, assembly GCA_019747615.1. The sequence goes on along the minus strand of JAIEQQ010000436.1, from coordinate 2,759 downwards.
GTGCCACTGAGCAAGCCCTACAGATTGCTGCATACTCTAGGCGCATGGAGCGGGGTAAAGCTATCTCTCAATATGGTCAATCGATTAAAAGTCAGGTTGATCTACTGGCTGATAAGGTATATCGGGATCCCGCACAAGAAGCTAAGGCCTTACAAGATCTTAGAAACTCTGGGTTAGCCGCTGCTAAAAGCGGATTGAGCCGAACGGATCTACAAGAGTTTTTATTTAATGCTCCTAAACGAATCCTGAAAGCCTCAATCTCAGGTCTGATAGCTACAAATCCGGAACTTGCTATTAAGAGACTTGAGTCTGGTGAGTTGGCTGGTAAATTACTTTATAATGACAGAGAAAAACTCCATAGATCAGCTCTAAACGCCCTAGCTGGTCAAAATAAACAGATAGCTGGCTCCTTCGAGAACCGTATTACTAAGATCGCTAAAGGGGCGTACACAGATTTTAATCCTGAAAACGAACAAAACTATTACCCGGAGATCCGAGGAAAGGTTAAGCAGTATAACGAGTACCTATCTTATGCTGCGACAATACGTCAAACCCCCACTGCACAACTCTCTCAACTAGCTGAGCTCTCTAATAATCCAAATATCCAAGACCTCGCCGCCAAAGCTGTTGTAGAGAGACGTAAAAATCCTCTGGATTACGCTTACAGATCTAGGGATGTGCGCCCGGTGATATTGGATGGATCGGTCGAAGCTGTTAAAAGACATTTACTAAATATAGACTCCCTAGAAATGATGTATGGGGAGCCAATAACTAAGCCCCTAACCTCAGACTATAGAAAAATACTTTCTGAAGAACTAGATAGCGGAAACCTTCAACGCATAACCAGTGCCGTTGAACAGCTTAAAGCATTCGGAACTCGAACTGATGATGCAGTTAAGCAGTTATCTGCTAAAAATGATCATATCCAAGCCTTCCTCTTTGCACCTGATAAAACCACTCTTGCTAGAATCGTAACAGGAATGAATGTTAAGACAGACAAAGACAGTTCTGCCTATAACTCTAGTGATGGAACGGCCTTAATTAAGGAGCAATTTGGACCGTATTTTATGAAGGATGCACCGGGAGCTCTCCAAGCTATGCATTTCTCGACCATAGGGCTCCAGACTTCTGAAGGTAATACTCACTCCTATCAGGACTCACTACAGAAAGCCACAGGGGTAGCTACTTTAAAACAAAATAGCACGGGATTTTGGTCCGGGCCATCTTACACGACTCTTCTACCTACTATTAATACAACTGCTGAAGAGTTTGATACTCAAATTAAATCGATGCGGAACCAAGACTTCGCAAAGTATAGTAATAAGGTTGCAGATAATAATCCAACCTGGTCGGGAGCTTTTGCTTCCAATCGCAGACAAGTCGATTTTAGTGATATTTCGCCTGATTCCTTTAAATACATTCCAACCTCACCTGGGAAGTATGCCGTCCTCTTAGATGATAAGCCTCTTCGAACTTCTAGTGGAGATGTTTACACCGTCGATTTCAAAGCGCTCATGGGTGATGATGATTAAATAAGAAGGTAATTGTTTATGGGTAAAGTCTTATTTGAAGATGCTAATAATGAGCATCCACTCAACCCTACCGAATCTACTCCCTCTGCTCCAGATCAAGTCCCATCAGACAGCTTCACTCCCATCAGTAGTGATGAACAAGAAGCTAAACAATGGGCCTCTCAGGCAAAAGAGAATGTAACCTCAGATCCTGATCAAAGCTTCGTTGAAAGGTTAATGTCTTACTTTACTGAAGACAAGGCGGAGACGCCGGAAACTTCTTATAAGGGGTATGATGGTCCCACTCTCCCTGAGGGGACGCTTTCTGAAGATACTGCGGTTCTGCCATCTATGGGATTCTTTGATCACTTCTCTCAGAGCGCAGAAATAGAAGAAAAAGGCCCTTCTAGCCCATCAGGTGCTATTAACCGGATGTCTGGGTCAATTCAGAAGTATGCATCAGAGGTACAGAAAGAGACAGGTATAAACCCTCTTGAGGGGCTTGATCTAGATCAACTATCGAGAAATACAGTAGGATCATGGGGCAATATGCCTACATGGTCGACTATAGCAGGAGGTCCATTTAAGATGGCATCCTCTGCACTCAAGGCTTTAGATCATAAGGCCGGTACGGGTTTATTCTCTGATCAATCTGTTATTTTTGAAAAGCGCTTAGAGGCTTTAAAGGAACAATTCCCAGAGAGTAAATTTGCTCCTACGACTCTCGGAGCTTTAAAAGATCAGTCCATCAAGGATTACAATGGCCTTCTAGCACAAGACTCGATATCCAACGACAGAAATAGTTGGGCTTCTACAGCTGGTGCTGTGCTTGGTGGATTATATGGGTTTGCAAAAGATCCAGTCAATCTAGCGTCCGTAATAGCGACCAGAGGTTCCTCAGTCGGAATAAAAGGTATTCTTCAAGCAGCCGGTATGAATGCGGGAGCCGCATCTATAACTTCCCTACCTGGAATGATAGAGGGTAATGAGCAGGGTATTGAGTCTGCGACCTTTAGTAACTACGCTCTCATGGTAGGCGCAGGCGCCGTTCTTGGTGGAACGTTCGCCGCAATAGGAGAAGGTGTTAAGGCTGGTGTAAGGGCTCTTTCTAAGTCTGACGTTGGGGCTAAGTACTTTAGCTTTAAGCCAGAGATTGAGGTGGGAAAGTCTTCTAACGAGCTTATGCGTTCCGGCGCAGATACTACAGTAGATGCCCTAAGGAAGTCTGCTGATGATATTGATCTAAGG
>JAIEQQ010000645.1 GCA_019747615.1 Phycisphaerales bacterium | reverse complement strand
CGAGGTCGTCCGCGCGTTCCAGGAGTTCGCCAAGCTCGTCGCGCCCGAGGACGAGGGCGGGCTGCTCCTGATCGCCCACGACGGCGCCCACCGACGCGAGGTCACCGCCGGCGTCCGCGCCCGCGTGCAGACCATCGGCTACTCACCTGACGCCGACTGGCGCGTGAAGTATGACGTCGCATCGCGCCGCGTAGAGCTCGCCTCGCCCGCCGGCGGCCCGGTCGTCGCGTGGACGATGAACATGCCCGGCGCTCACAACGCCATGAACAGCGCCACCGCCGCAGCGATCGCCATCTCGCTCGGCGCGGACCCCGCCATCGTCAGCCGCTCCCTCTCGGCATTCCGCGGCGTAGACCGCCGCAGCCAGTTCATGGGCCAACGCCCCCACCCGCTCGGCGGCGTCGTCCGCGTCTACGACGACTACGGCCATCACCCCACAGAAGTTGACGCAACCCTCAAAGCCCTCCGCCAGTTCGAAGCACCCGAACAACGCAACGGCCGCCTCATCTGCGTCTTCCAGCCCCATCAACACAGCCGCACACGCCACCTCATGGACGAGTTCGTCAGCGCCTTCAGCGCCGCGGACATCGTCATCGTCCCCCACATCTACTTCGTCCGCGACAGCGTCGAAGAGAAACACAAAGTCACCGCCGCCGATCTCGTCGACCGCCTCCGCGAACGCGGCGTCCACGCCATGCACCTCTACCCCTTCGAGGCCATCGTCGAACAACTCGAAAACCTGTGCCGCCCGGGTGATCTGTTGGTCGTCATGGGCGCTGGACCGGTGAACAAGGTTGCGCAGGGGTTTTTGGCGAGCGGGAAGAAGGGATTGTCTACGAAGTGAGTTGAAGAGGTTTTCAACGAAGTGATGGAAGGGATGGAAGGGCGGCCAGAGCCTCCGTCATTCCACGCGATGACTAAGGCCCTGATCGCGGAGGAACTGAGGGGCGCGGAGAGGTTCGGCGTTGATTGTCGAGAGTCGAGAGTCGAGAGTCGAGATTTGAGATTTGAGATTTGAGATTTGAGATTTGAGATTTGAGATTTGAGATTTGAGATTTTGAGATTTTGAGATTTTGAGATTTTGAGATTTTGAGATTTTGAGATTTGCCACTTCCCCCAGAAATCCTGCTCGACCAACCCATCCCCACCTGGTTCGGCGTCGGCGGCCGCGCGCGCCGCATGGCTTATCCGCAGTCGGTCGCCGAGCTCATCGAGTGCATCAAGATCGACCCGAATCTCCGCATCCTCGGCGACGGCGCGAACCTGCTCGTCGCCGATGAAGGTGTCAGCGAGCTCGTCGTCGTCCTCAACCGCGGCGAGTTCATCGACGTCCAGATCAACGACGCCACCGGTCACGTCATCGCCGGCGCTGGCGCGAACCTGCCGAAGTTAATCACCGAGACCGCACGCCGCGGCCTCAGCGGCATCGAAACCCTCGGCGGAATCCCCGCCACCCTCGGCGGCGCCGTCGTCATGAACGCCGGCGGCACCTTTGGCCAGATCGGCGATTGCGTTCACGCGGTCCACGCCGTGGACCGCGCGGGTAACACGCTGAAGCTTGGCCGCGAGCAACTGACCTTCAACTATCGCCACACCGACCTCGGCGGCCACCACGATCTCATCATCACACGCGTCGAGCTCGCCCTTCGCCCGCACGCCGGCGATCAAACCAGCGGCCTGAGCGGCGCCGAAGTCGTGCGGGCCAAGCTCAAAGAAGTCATGGCGTACAAGAGCAAGAGTCAGCCCATGAGCGCCAGCAGCGCCGGTTGCTGCTTCAAAAACCCCACGCTCTCACGCGCAATCACCATGACCGGCCCCGACGGCGCCCCCAATACACTCGGCGAAGCCAACCAGCGCGTCAGCGCCGGCATGCTCATCGACCGCGCCGGCTGCAAAGGCCTCCGCATCGGCAACGCCGAAGTCAGCCCGCAACACGCCAACTTCTTCATCGCCCACCCCAACTGCACCGCCACCGACATCATCGCCCTCATACGATCCGTCCGTCAACGCGTCGGCGAAGCCTTCGGCGTGAACATAGAGCCCGAAGTCAAGATCTGGGGGGCGAAGGTCTAGAGCAAAGCGCAAAGCAGCAAAGCTCAAATCAGCAAAGCAGCGAATACAACCAACAGAACAAACCCACCCGCAGCACCCTGAACACCACTCCCGCCCATTCCGAATTTGACCATTTGGCAATTTGACCATTTGACCATTTCGGCCCCCGCTTCCGAAAGCCCCCATGTCAAAACTCCCCTCCGTCCTCGTCCTCGGCGGCGGCCCCGACGCCGAACGCGAAGTCTCCATCAAGTCCTCCACCGCCATCACCAAGGCCCTCAACGCCAGCGGCCAGTTTGACGCGCGCCTCGAGATCATCGATCGCATCGACGCCGCGTGGCTCAAGTCCCAACCCGCCGACCTCATCTTCCCCTACCTCCACGGCCCCTGGGGCGAGGGCGGCCCACTCCAAGACATCCTCGAACTCGACGCCCGCCCCTTCGTCGGCACCGATGCCCGCGGCTCTCGCGCCGCCATGGACAAAGTCGCCAGCAAGGTCATGGCGATCGAAGCCGGCATGCAGACCGCCCCCATGTGGATCCTCGCCACGCGCGACACCGTCTGCCCGTCGCGCCTGCCGGTCGTCATCAAGCCCGTTCACGAGGGCTCGACGATCGGGCTGCACGTGTGCACCAGCCGCGCCGAGTACGCCGCCGCCGTCGGCCTCATCGCCAAGGAACACGCCGAACGCATCGCCCAAGGCCTCGACCCCCGCGCGTACATGATCGAGCCCATGATCCGCGGCTATTCCGGCCGCCCCGCCCGCGAGCTCACCGTCGGCGTCATCAACAACGAAGCCCTGCCCGTCATCGAGATCAAGCCCAAAGACGGCCTCTACGACTACGACGCCAAGTACGTCCGCGACGACACGCAATACCTCGTCGAAGGTGTTGACCTTGAGCTGGCCGAGCCGGTGGTCAAGAAGATCAAAAAGCTCACGGTGCGCCTCTTCCGCCAGATGGGCCTACGGCACATCGCGCGTGCCGATTTCCTGCTCGACGAAGACGGCACGCCGTGGTTCCTGGAGATCAACACGACCCCGGGCTTCACCGATCACTCGCTGGTGCCCAAGGCGGCCCGCCAGATGGGCCTGGAAATGCCCGCACTCTGCGCCAAGCTCGCCGAGATGGCCCTCAACGACGCCGCCCCCAAGCCAACGCGCGGGCCGGCAGTTCTCGCCACCGCCGACAGCGCCCACGCCAGCACCGACGACATCGAAGGCGAAGGTTAAATCCCCACCCTCCCCCGGTTCCTACCGGGGGAGGTGCCGCGCCTCGCGGCGGAGGGGGCAGGACTCCAAGATCCTCGTTGCCACATCAACCCATCCCGCGCCCCAAACCCCACAATCTCACCCCCCGCGACACCCTCGCGCGCAACATCGCGCCTCACCCACGAAATCCTCTTGCCCCCGAATCGACCACGGCTCACACTCGGGCCATGATCGAACTCATCGACATCACCGACCCCAACGCTCAACTCACCAGCCGCATCATCGCCACGATGCTCCACTCGGATCGAACTCTCCCCGAGATCGCCGACGAGTTCCGGCTCACGTTCGCCGCGATGATGGCGCTGCTGGAAACGCCGCACGCCAAAGCCGA
>JAIEQQ010000063.1 GCA_019747615.1 Phycisphaerales bacterium | reverse complement strand
CAAACAAGGAGTCTCAAAATGTCCTCAGCGATACCTGCATCGAGTTCGTCACGCATCTCCGCCGCCAAGTCCGTGATCGGCCTCCTGATGGCCGCCGGGCTGGCGACACCGGCGCTGGCGCAGCCCTGGCACTGGAACACCGGCGACGGCAACTGGAATACTGCAGGGAACTGGGTCCAGCTCGCGCCACCACCGGTGACCGCCAACGTGTTCATCGGAAACACCGCTCCGGCGGAGAACGGGTTCGTCTCGCTCAACGTGTCGCCCGAGATCGCCGGTCTGAACATCCCCGACGGCATGACCCTGTTCACGAACTCCCACAGTCTGCGCGTCAACGGCAACACGGTTGTCTCGGGAAACAACGTGCTGCCCGACGGCACCATTCGGCGCGCCGACCTTCGCGTCGGTGCCACCGATGGGGTGAGCTTCCGCACCGACAGACTCACCCTTGCCGACGGTGGTGGTCTGTTCTTTTCAAACGGGTCCGGAGGCTTCGCGACGATCAACGATTGGGTACATGTCGAAGCCGACAGCTTCATCACAGGAAACGGCGTGCTCACCTTCGCTGGTGCGGGTACGACGCTGGTGAACAACGACAGTCTCTCGCCCGGTACGGGCGACGGACTCCGCATGCAGCAGATCGGCGCGGGGCGATACGACCTTGACGGAACGACAGGCAATGGAGTCCTGAGCCTCACCACCTACAACGACGCGACCAGCACGGGCGGGCAGATGCGCCTTGACGGCATCGGTCTGGCCGATTCGTTCAGCGGTCGGATCCTGCTCGGCCCGAGCGCTGATCTTGAGATGAACCTCACGGAAGGCTGGGTTGCCGACGCGTCGAGCGAGATCGTTTCGTCCCTGGGCGGAGTCGTGGGTGGTCCGTTCGCCAACAACCGCAGCGTCATTGACAGCACAGCGCTCGACTTCTCCGGCCTCCTGCGAGCCGGCTTCACCAGCGGCGAGGGGCGTGATATCGCGGTGCGGGCTTCAGCGCTCACGCTTCGATCAGCCGCCCGGGTCGAGGTGAAGCCCAACTCCACGGTCACCCTCGGTTCGCTGGTCTATCCCACCGAGGTGCTTGTCGAAGGGGGCACGTTCGATGTCGAACCAAACGCCTCGCTGATCTTCTACGGCGCGACCGAGGTTCGCGGCGGTGTCTTCACCACCACCGGGACCGGCTCCGCGGAGGGATTTATCAACTTCTTTGGCGACACGCAATGGCGTGGCAACGTCACGATCAACGGAACGGCGCACCAGAGTGCCAGCGCGACCGTCGCTGCCCCGACGGTGATCAATGCCATCGAGTTTGACATGGACGGGACTTCTGGCGACACCGTGTGGAACGTGAACAACAATCTCGTGGTGAACGCGCAGCGTCTTGATGACTTCTCATCGCGGTTTGACGGGGTGTTGAACATCACTGCTGGCGTTGCTGGCAGGCTCACCATCAACCTGGACGACCCAAGCGAATCCTGGCAGATGAACGGCACCATGAACCTGGCCGGCAGCGGCGGCCTGCCCGTCACCCGCGTCGCGGGCTCGAGCATGCTGGTGACCGGCTATCTCAACGTCACCTCGGGCATCGCGCAGATCACCGCAGACACCGCCTTCTCGTCGAACCTCTTCGGAGCCGGCGTATCCATCGCTCAGAACGCGACGCTTCGCACGCGAGGCCACACCGTCGTCGGCGCGAACACCACCTTTGCCGGAACCGGCACTTTTCAGAACGGCGTCAACGGCGACCTGGTGCTGGACTCGGGCGTCACGCTGTCGCAGGTCGGGCTCATCAACAACAGCGGGCTGCGCATCGCCGCCGGCGCTCCCGGCATCGCCTCGGTCGACCGCTTCACCAGCACCGCCGATGCCCTTTGGACTGTCGACATCGGCGGCCTGGTTGCTGGCACCCAACACGACACCCTGCTGGTTTCCGGCGGCGACGCGTCACTTGGCGGCACGCTCAACGTCTCGCTCATCGGGCTCGGCGGCGGCCCCGCCTTCTCGCCCAGCATCGGCGATCAGTTCACCATCCTCTTCGCCCTGGGCGGCGTGAGCGGTACGTTCAGCAACGACCCGTTCACACAAGTCGGTGCCCTGACGTACGACTGGGAGGTCATCTACAACTCCAACACCGTCGTGCTGCGGCTGGACAACATCGTGCCTGCACCGGGCAGCGTCGGGCTGCTCGGGCTGGGCGGCCTGCTCGCCGCGCGGCGTCGGCGGGCGTGAGCCGTTTGCACCTCGCAGGCACGGCATACGCCCCATTGCAACGGCCCCGGCACACTCTCTTGGGTGCGCCGGGGCCGTCGATGATTCCGATTCCGTGTGCGGTTCAGCCGCGTGGATCACGGCGCATCTCCATCGAGGACGGTGTGGTCGGCGTCAGGTCATCATCAATCTGCGGCGTCGCTTCGGCGAGAGTCGCGACGGCCGCTCGCTGGCCTGCTCCCACGATGACCTCGGCATCGACCCTTGTCCGGCGGCTTTGCGCTGCCCGTTGCGCGGTTCGTGGCGCGGGCGGCGCGGTTGCCGAGGCGGCCATCGTGCGGGGTGCGACGCCCGCCCCGGGCGCTGGGCGTTCGTGCAGCGAGCAGCCGGAGAAGGAATGTGGCGCGTTTGTCCGACGCTCCCCGCGTCCTCTCTGGCGAAGGGCGGTGGTCGGCAGGTCGTGCGGCACCCGTTGCCGAACACAGCTCGATCAACGGCTCGCCCAGCGCGAGTTCCGTGAGCGTTCACGGGCTCTGACGCAAGATCCACACCCTTGGAGAATCAGCATGAACACGTTCACTCGAGATCCTTCCCGCATCGCGGCGTTGGCCCTTGTCGCCGCCGCGGGTGCCCTTGGTCTGTGCGACAGCGCGGCGATGGCGCAGGACTGCAAGCTCTCCGTCCACGCCTCGCCCAACATCATCTACGCCGGGCAGAGCGCCAGTGTCGATGTACAAGCGGAGTTCCCGGCAAACCACTACGCCTTCGGTGCGGCGCAGTTCAATGTCCTCTCGACGCACCCGGCATGGACCTTCACCACCGGCGGCGTGGTCGCCGGCGATGATGTCTTCAACATCGTCGCCAGCCAGCCGCACACGCCGTGGACGGGTGTCTTCGCCAACCCGGCCAACCCGTACCGCGTGTGGCGGGGCGCCTTGACGCCGACTTCCAAATCGCCCGCGCTCGTGGAGATCTCGGCGGACCCGCAGGCATTCTCGATCTACCCCAACCGGCGCACGCGCTCGTGGATCGCGGGCGACGTCGAAGGCGGGAATGACTTTGTGATGTTCAACCCGCTAAGCGCGGGGAAATGGGTCGCCGCGCCCGGCGCCGGAACGGAAATCGAGGTCCGCGGCGGCGGTGGGGACGACGTCCTCATCGGAGGGCGCACCAGCTACGACGATGACAATGCAATCCTCATGGGCCTCGTCCTGCCTGCGGTTCAGGTTATCCGGGAATCGACGGCCCGCGTCGGCTTTGATCGAACGCCCGAGTCGTACACCACCAGCGTGCAGGTGCTCGGAGAGCACGGCAGGCCGATGGAGTCATTGACGATCAATTTTACGAAGATCGAATACCAGAACGGGACCGATGGTGTCATCGTGAGTGCAACTGGCGGACCCGTGGGCCACGTCAAGTTCTCGGGCTTCAGAGGCGGGGTG
>JAIEQQ010000211.1 GCA_019747615.1 Phycisphaerales bacterium | reverse complement strand
CCGGGGGGCCGGGGTGTGTTGGTTGAATTTTGTGCGCCCGGGCGGGGGGGGGTGGGGGGGGGGGGGGGGGGGGGGGGGGGGGGCCCGGGGGGGGGGCGGGGGGGGCGTCGCCGCCGCGCGTGATCGGGCGGGTTTGATACTCCATTGAGCACACTTGCAGCGGCCCCGGAAGCTTCCCGGGGCCGCTTCGCTTCATGGGTGAACGCGGGCGGATCGGCGGGAGGGGCTGTGGCGCGTGGTCAGGCTCTCCGCTCCTCTCCGCGTCCTCCGCGATCGGGGCGTGGGGGGATGGGGAGGTGGGGGTGGGGGTGGGGGTTTGGGGTATTCGGGTGCCTTCCGCGTGAGCGACGGCCATGCGAACGGCTGTTGCCCACGCGGCTTTTGTTCGTCAAACGCGGGCGCGGAGGTATGCTCAACGCTGTGGCTGCATCGGCGACCGTGGGCCTGAGTGATCGTCGTGGGCTTGTCGCCCACGGCTGGTCCGGTGGATGTGGTGGTCGTGGTGGTGGGTGTCTGGAGGCTCTGACGTATGCGCTGCGTTTCACATGTCGTTGTCATGGCGTTCTTGGTGTCCGCGAGCGCCCTGGTCTTCCCGGCCCGCGGCCAGAGCTTCTCCAACCCCACGCCGCTGGCGATCCCGGACAACGGGCCTGCGTCGCTGTACCCGAGCCCGATCACCGTCAGCGGCGTGACGGACCCGGTGGCGTCGGTCGTCGTGACGATCAACGGGCTCACCCACACCTATCCCTCGGACTTGGTCATCGTGCTGGTCTCGCCGAGCGGCCAGGCCACGGCGCTCTCGGGCCGCTGCGGCGATTCCGCCGACGTGAACAATCTCACGCTGAGCTTCTCTCCGGACGCGTCGGCGCCGCTGACGGGCGCGACGCCGGTCTCGGGCACGTACTTGCCCTCGGCGTGCTCAAACGCGGCGAGCCTTCCGTTGCCGGGGCCGCAGGCGCCGTACTCGGTGAACCTGCTGGCGGCCCTGGGCACGGGCAACGCGAACGTGAACGGCCAGTGGCAGCTCTTTGTGGCCGACCTCGCCCCTCAGGACATCGGCAGCGTCGCCGGCGGCTGGAGCATCGCGTTTACGACCAGCCCCGCCGCGAGCCCGTCGTCCAGCACCGCGTTCACGTATCAGGGCCAGCTCAAGGACGGCCCCGGCGCAGTCAACGGCCCCGCGGCCGTGCGCTTCAAGCTCTTTGATGCGCCCACCGGCGGCGCCGGGGTCGGTGCGCCGTTTGCTGTGAACGCGAGCGTCGACAACGGCCTGTTCACGGCGCTGGTGGACTTTGGCGCCACGCCGATCGACGCCGCCAACGCGCGCTGGATGGCGATCTCGGTGAACGGCACGACCCTGTCGCCGCGCCAGCGGCTCACGCCATCGCCCACGGCGGTGGAGGCCCGCAGCGCGCTGGTGGCCGATGCGGCGATCCTGGCCGACAACACGCGCGGCATCAGCGTCGACGCGCAGAACCGCGTGGGGATCGCCGGCGCCGCGATTCCCGAGGCGACGTTCTGCGTGCGCAGCGCCGAGGTCATCGGCCCGGACCAGCAGAACCTCGGCCCGCTGGGCTCGGCGAGCAACGCCGGCACCTTGTCGTGGCAGTCGTTTGTCCCGGCGGTCAACGGGCGATTGACGGCGGTCGAGTCCACCGTCGGCAACGCGTTCCTCAGCGGCTCGAACAACGTGACGATGACGATCTACGCCGGGGAGGGCGTCGGCGGGGCGGTGCTCTCGCAGGCTCAGTTCACCCTCACGCCGGGCGAGAACACCGCGTCCAACACCTCGCGGAAGGTCTACACGCTGACCAACGAGCCCCTGCTGGTGGCGGGCCAGACCTATACGTTCGCCTACTCGGCCGCTTCGGGCGGCCTGTTTGTGCGCTACTCCGGCAACACCTACCCCGCGGGCATCAGCAACAACGGCAGCGCCGACGTGATCTTCGTCACGCAGATGAACACGGTGGGCGTGGGCAACGCGGCATTGGTGGTGGCCAACAGCGGGCGCGTGGGGATCAACGTCACGATCCCGACGCAGGCTCTGCACGTGGCTGGCAACATCCTGGCCAACAACGTCGCGGTGCCGTCGTCGGGGCGCTTCAAGCACAACGTGCTGCCGATGTCTGGAGCGCTGGACAAGCTCCTGAAGCTCGACGGCGTGACCTTCGACTGGAACGCGGAGTTTGCCAAGGAGCGTCCCGGGCGCGAGCATGACATCGGCTTCGTCGCTGAGGACGTGGCGAAGGTGTTCCCCGAGGTGGTCTTCTACGACGCCGAGGGCAAGGTCACGGGGATGGATTACTCACGCCTGACGGCGGTGGCGGTCGCGGCGATCAAGCAGCAGCAGGCCCTCCGCAATGCGGACCGCGCAGAGCTCGACGCGCTCAAGGCCGACGCGGCCAAACGCGACGCGGAGAACGCCGAACTCAAGGCCCGCCTCGCGGCGATCGAGGCCGCGTTGCTGAAGTTGAACAAGTAGAGCAGAGAGCCGCGCTCGATGGCCCCGCAGCACCACGAAGATCCCCGCGCTATTCACCGGGCCGTCCAACCCCTCGGTACCCACGACCCTCACGACCCACGCGACATACTCGACGTCTACCCATGTCGTCCGGAGACCCCCATGCTCACCTTCGCTCCGTTCCGCTGCCTTGCTGTGTCTTTCTGCGCCGTCGCTCTGGCCCTGGTCGCCGCCCCCGCGGCCCACGCCCAGACCTTCAGCAACGCCGCCGCCATCAACGTGCCGACCTCAACCAGTAACGGCGTCGCCACGCTCTACCCCAGCTCGATCAATGTCGCCGGCGCGCCGACGTCGATCGGCTACCTCAGCGTCACCCTCAACGGGTTCACGCACACCTATGTCGAAGACGTCAACGTGCTGCTCGTCTCGCCCACCGGCCAGAAGATCCTGCTGATGGCCAATACCAACGGCTTCGGCGTCGCCAACAACAACACCCTCACCTTCATCCCGGACGGCACAGCGACGTTGCCCAACACCAGCACCGACGTCGTCTCGGGCGTCTACGCCTGCTCGGTCTACAGCGCGCCGTTCGCATTGCCCGCTCCCGCACCCACCGGGCCCTACGGCACCTCGCTCGCCCCGCTCATCGGCACCAACCCCAACGGCGCCTGGAGACTCTACGTGTGGGATGATTTCCCCAGTGGTAACGACGGCACCTTCGCCGGCGGGTGGTCGATCACGTTCAATCAGACGCCTCCCCAACCCGTGACCACCGCCTTCACCTATCAGGGCCTGCTTTCGGCCAGCGGCACGCCGATCAACGGCAACGCCAACGTCCGCTTCACCCTCTGCGACAACGCCACCGTCCCAACGTCGATCGCGGGCATCGCCCCCGCCATCACCCGCCCGTTCACCGGCGTCACCGGCGGGCGGATCACCACGACGCTCGACTTCGGCACCGTCATCGACACGTCGCAGGCGCTCTGGCTCAACATCGAGGTCGAGTCGCCCCCCGGCTCGGGTTTCGTAACCCTCAGCCCGCGCCAGGCGATCACGCCCACGCCGCAGGCACGAGTCGCGCAGCGGGCTGTTCTCGCCGACACCGCCACCAACGCGACCAACGCCACCACGGCCGGTACCGCCAACCGCGCCAACTTCGCCACCAACGCCACC
>JAIEQQ010000707.1 GCA_019747615.1 Phycisphaerales bacterium | reverse complement strand
GCCGGCGTCACCCGCATCGGCATCAACCTCTTGGGCGCCGGCGGGGGCGGCGGTAGCCGAACCGCTGGCAATCTCGCCATCGGTTGCAGCGGCACGCCTGGCACCACCGCTGGTCAGGGCGGCGGCTCCGGTGCTGCGATCCGCGCTCTCGTTGACGTCACCCCCGGCGAGACCCTCACCATCGTCGTCGGTGGCGGCGGCGCCGGCGCACCAGGCATCGGACTTCCAGGGCTCGCCGGTGGCGACACCATCCTCCGCCGCGGCGCCACCAACCTGCTCATCGCCGGCGGCGGCAGGGGCGGCGGCGCCGGCATTCCTGCGCTCAACGTCCAGGGTAACAATCCGTGCTCAATCTCCGCACCATCGCAAGGCGGCACCGGCCAACGCGGAGTGGCTTCCGCGCCCGGCGGCGCGGGCGTTACGCCCATCCTCCTGCGCGACGGCTTCAGCGGCGGTGCCCCTCTCCTTGGCACGTGCTCTGGCCAGAGCCTTGTCAACCAAGGCTGCGGCGGCTTCGGCGCCGCAGCCCAAACCCTCCCCGCGCCGCTCCTCGCCCTCTCCGGTTCAGGTGGCAACGGCGCCTCCGTCGCCCAACCGACCTCCGCACTCTCAGGTGCACCCGGAGGAGCCAGCATCTGGTGGGACTAACCAGCACACCCCCACACACCACACGCCAAACCGAGCGCCCAAATCGCCCGTCCTTTTCGCGTTCATGTTCATGTTCGCGTTCCCCCTTACCTTTTCCGTTTCACGTTCACGTTCACGTTCCTCCCCCGCCCCCGCCTACGCTCCCACCGCCCATCCGTGCCCATGCCTTCCGCTGGGGTGACAGCCCCCGCCTGGAGATTCCGCCTCATGCTTCCAAAGCCCCCGCCACGCGAGCCGCAGCTCGGCTTCCTCTACATCCCACCCTATCGCATCATCGGCCACTCCGTCGCCGGTGAAGTCACCACGCTCCAGATCCCCGAGCTGGACATCTGCTTTGACATGGGCGCCTGCCCGCGCCCCATGCTCGCCATGCCCTACGTCGCCATCACCCACGGCCACATGGACCACATCGGCGGCCTCGCGTACTACTGCTCCCAGCGCGTCTTCCAGGGCATGACCCCCGGCAACATCATCGTTCCCGAAGCCATCGCGCCCGCCATCAAAAAGATGATGGACGGCTTCATCGATCTCGAACGCCAGCAGACCAAGTACAACCTCATCCCCCTGCCGCCAGAGGGCACCGTCGAGATCAAGAACAACATCTTCCTCCGCGGCTTCAGCCTCGAGCACACTGTGCCCACCTACGGCTACACCATCTACGAACGCCGCAGCAAGCTCAAGCCCGAGCTCGTCGGCCTGCCGCAGGAAAAGCTCATGGAGCTCAAAGAGCGCGGCGAGGAAATCACCAAAACCCACGAGATCCCCCTCTTCGCCTTCATCTCCGACACACTCCCGGGCCCCTGGCTCGTGCGCGAAGACGTCCGCAAGGCCCCCATCGTCTTCAGCGAGTGCACGTTCTTCGAGAACGACCACAAGGCCCGCGCCAAAACCGGCATGCACATGCACGTGTCAGACATCGTCGAGTGGACGCGCGTGCTGGAATGCCAGAAGCTCATCCTCGGCCACGTCAGCCGTCGCACGAACCTCGCCATCGCCAAGAGCGAACTCCAAAAAATCCTCGGCCGCGCCAAGGCCGACAAGATCGAGTTCCTCATGGACGGCAAAGCCAACAAGGAACGCTACGAGCGCCAGCAAATGGACGCCGGCGAACACCCCACCCAAACCGGCGAACGCCCCCCACGCCGACCCGGCGGTGGCGGCGGTGGATACGGCGGCCCACCACGAGGCCCGCGGCCATCAGGCCCAAGACCGGGTGGCCCGCCTTCGTCGGGGATGCGGTCGTAGGTCGAGATGTCTTCACGTGGCGTGCCTCTCTGAGGCGGGACTGCGCAGACAGCCGGCCGCCGCGGCGACCACCACGAGCCTAGGAATCTCATTTCAGGTGGCACAAACAATGAGGCCAGTCAGATCAGGCATCGAATCAACATCGAGCCGGGGCCGCTTCCATTGTAAGGCGACCTAGCGATGAAACCAAAGCCGCGCTCCCCAAAGCATCCTCGCAGTCGCTATCCGGATCTGCCGTTTTATCATTTGTCCTGCGTCCGTCCGCCGCGCGTTGCGCAGCCCGTCGCTCTTGATTCCGGCGTGCCGCTCGATCGTGTCTTCGCGTTCCATCGCGGCGAGTGTGAGTATCCACAAGGCACTCGCGCAAAGCTCGTGGCGTACTTTCGGAAGTGGGAAGACGTGCCATTCATGGTGAGCGGTGAAAACGTCGTTTCTGAGAAGCTGCTGCGCATCATTCAATCACTTCAAGGTCACGACATCCTCACCGCCCCGATTGCTGTGCCGCAGCGACGAGATGCAAGCGGTCAACTGCCGCCGCTCTACTTCGTTATCAAGCCGCGATTGATCGTTGACTGTGCGGATCCGTCGGACTCTGTCCTTGAGCAAGACGGCCGGTCGTTCGCTCGCTTTCGCCTCGACCCCAGCAAAGTGCCGCCGGGACATCACTTCTTCCTGCCCGACAGAGTTTCCGACGTCATCATCTCGCACGGGCTACGCCTTGCCGCCGAAGCCGCCGAGATCACGGGGCTCCAGTACCACAGTCCGAACTACGGAGTCCGTGACGAGAAGGCATGAACCGACGGGGCAACCCGCCCTTTCAATAGACCCCACCAAAAACCGATCACAACTCCCTCGACACCGCCGTTATCACCCCCACCGTCCAAAAATATCCCGCTTTCACTGGCTTTTTTCGCCATCTGTGGAATCTTCCACGCTCGTGTCGTCTCGTGGTGTCCGGCCGTCTCTCCGGCCAACACCTTGTAACCCCATTCGAGCAAGAGGAGGATCTCGTCATGCGTATCGTCTCCACCGCCGTCGCGGCGGCGATGCTGGCTTGCGCCGGCACCGCCCACGCCCAGCTCATCGCCTACTTCCCCTTCACCGGCGGAAGCGTCGCCGATGCCTCCGGCAACAACGTCTCGGCCACCAACAACGGCGCCACCACCGTCGCCAACGGCATCGCCGGCGACGCCCTCTCCTTCAACGGCACCACCAACTTCGTTGACGTCAACCTCAACATCAACCCCTCCGCACGCCCCGCACTCACCATGGGCGCCTGGGTCCGCGCGGCCGACGGCAACTCCGGCGTCAGGCAGATCATCTCTCACGACAACTTCGGCTTCGACCGCTCCCTCGCCATCGACTTCCGCGGCGGCGGCGGCTCCTCCTGGTCCGCCTTCACCGGAAACGGCGTCCTCGCCAGCGGCACCGCCCCCGTCATCGGCGAGTGGGTCTTCCTCGCCATCGCCTACAACCAGGCCGCCGGCACCCTCCGCCTCCACGTCAACGGCCAGAACTTCACCACCACCACCAACTTCAACCCCGGCCAGAACATCCTCAACATCGGCCGCAACCCCAACGGCAACGGCGAGCACTTCAGCGGCCTCATCGACGAAGTCTTCTTCTACAACGGCACCCTCAGCGTCGCCGAAATCGAGAACATCCGCGTCAACGGCATCCCCGCGCCCGGTGCCGCGGGCCTGCTCGCAGCCGCAGGCCTCCTCGCGTCCC
>JAIEQQ010000308.1 GCA_019747615.1 Phycisphaerales bacterium | reverse complement strand
GCGGGTGGGGGATCGGCGGGCGGTGTATGCGTTGCTGGGGCTGTCGCTGGTGTACTTTGTGAAGGCCGGTTGGTGGATGGTGTCGCCGGGGGTTGGTGACCTTGGTGTGATGAAGTGGAAGGACGGGGTCTGTCTGCAATCGACGGATTCGACGTGCGTCGCCGCGTCGATGGTGACGTTGCTGCGGTCGCGCGGCGTTGAGGCGACCGAGACCGAGATGGCGGCGCTGAGCTTTGTTGAGCCCGGCGGCGGGACGACGGACTCGCGCGCGGCGTGGGCGCTGGAGCGGAAACTCGCGAGCGTGGGCCGGCGCGACCTGAAGGTGCGCTATCAGCGGATGACGCTGGATGAGCTGATCGCGGCGCCGAAGCCGTGCATGGTGCCGCTGAACTGGGGGTTCTTCATGTCGCACATGGTCTGCGTCATGGACGCCAACAGCGAGACCATCACGCTCGGCGATCCGCTCACCGGCCTGCGCAGACTCCGCGTACGCGAGTTCACGGGTGAGTGGGGCGGGCTGGTCATGTGGTTGGAGTGAGCGCGCGGCGGCGAGATGAGGCTGGGACGAGACCATGCCATCGGAGTGCGGCTCGGCGCACTTCGACGGCCTTGCCGATCAGTTTGTCCGGCATTGAACGAAGCGGAGCATCGAAGTCCGAAGTTGACTTCGATGGCACGGCGACCGCGTCGCGACTTGGCGATCAGTTCGAGCGGCGGCGACGAGTTGCGATCAGCCCGCCCGCGGCAAGCAGGGCCAGCGCGCCCGGCGCCGGGATGACGGTGACCGTGTCGATGGCGATGTTGGCGCTGCCAGCCCCAAGTGAATGGACGAACCGGATCTCGGTGCTGCCGCTCACGGCCTGGAAGTTGTAGGAAAACTCCAGCCAGCCTTGCGTCGGCGAGCTGGCAGAGGCGTTGATGGTGGCGAGCGTGTCGCCGCCGGCGAGGGCCGAGGCGGTGATCGTCTGGAACTCGGCGCCCTGAATGCAGTGCAGGTAGAACGAGACGGAGTAGTTCTGACCCGCGGTCGTTGCGATGGACTGCGAGAGCGTGTCGCCGCTGTTGCCGTTGTGCCCGAAGGACACGAACTGGCTGCCGGTGTGGGCCGCGATGTTGGAGGTGCCGTTGACACCGCGCTCGAGCAACGTCAGGCCGCCGGAGGCGGTCCAGTCCGTCAGGTTGGAGATCGCGACGCGGCTTGGGTTGACCAAGTCCTCGTTCTCGAACGAGCCATTGACAAGCTGGGCCGAGGCGGCGGTGGTGGCGAAAAGGGAAAGGACGGCGGGGAAGATCAAGCGCATAGGAAACTCCTGCGTTGTCTTCTCTCCTGCCAGCGACAGTTTGCTCACGCGTCCAAGAATTGCCAACCGATTGGCCTGATTTTCCGTCAAGTGATTGAGGTCTTGCGATTTGTTCGGAGAACGATCGGGCGAGGGTTGCGGTTTGCTCACGGGTGGGTCGCCAGGTGGTCGTGAAAACCCTTGGACTGACGGCGACTTGCGCCCTGCCTCGGGGCAACCACGCCTGTGTGCGCGCGGGGCGTCGCGGGGTCCTTCGTTCCGCCTGTGCCCGCCGCCGCCCCTACCTTCCCCCCTCAATGGCCACCGCACTCACAGTTCGTCAGATCTCCAAGCACTTCGGCCCGCGAGTGCTCTTCACCGGCATCTCGCTGAGCATCGAGGACCGCGAGCGCGTCGCGCTCATCGGGCCCAACGGCGGCGGCAAGAGCACGCTGCTGAAGATCCTCGCCGGGATCGAGCACTTTGATGACGGCGCGCTCAACGCCCGGCGCGGCCTGCGCGTGGCGTATGTCGCCCAGAGCGACACCTTTGAGCCTGATGACACGATGCTGCAGGCGATCGTGCGGTCGCTGGCCAAGAACCCGCCCTCGCACATGCACGATGAGCACGAGTACGAGCTCGCCGCGGAGCAGACGCTCTATCGCCTCGGCTTTGATGACCACACCCGCATCTGCTCCACGCTCAGCGGCGGGCAGCGCAAGCGCCTGTCCATCGCGAGGCAGCTCGCCGGCGAGCCCGATCTGCTGCTTCTTGACGAGCCGACCAACCATCTTGACGTCGAAGGTATTGATTGGCTCGAAGGCACGCTGAAGTCGGCGCAGTTCGCGTCGGTCAGCGTCACGCACGATCGCGCGTTCCTGGAGTCCACCGCCTCGCGCATCGTCGAGCTTTCGACGTCGTACGCCGAGGGTGCGTTCAGTGTGAAGGGTGGCTACGACGAGTTCCTCTTCCGCAAAGAGGAGTTTCTCGATGGCCAGGCCCGGGCCCAGCAGGCGCTTCAGGGTCAGGTGAAGGAAGACTTGCGGTGGCTGGCTCGCGGTGCCAAGGCGCGGCGTACTAAGAGCAAGGCCCGCATTGAGCAGTCGTTTGCGCGCATCGACGAGCTGGCGGCGCTCAAGATGCGCAATGCGCCGGCGAAAGCCGCGGCGATCGATTTCGCGTCCAGCGATCGGCGGACGCAGAAGCTGCTGGTGGCGCGTGGCATCAGCAAGGCGCTGGGCGGGCGACAGTTGTTTGAGGATGTGGACATCATTCTGACGCCGGGCTCGAAGCTGGGCCTCATGGGCCCCAACGGCAGCGGCAAGAGCACGCTGATCAAGGTTTTGACGGGCGAGTGGGAGAGCGATCCGCCAAGCGAGGCGGCGATCGCGGAGGCGAAGCTGATCGAGCACGAGCTGCCGCGGAGCGCGCCGAAGCTGGCGACGGTGCAGCGTGCGGACAATCTGCGGATCGTGGTGTTCAGCCAGCACCGCACGGAGCTGGACCCGGAGATGAAGCTGACCGACGCGCTGGCGCCGTCGGGCATGGTGATGTATCGCTCGCGGCAGTTGCATGTGGCCGGTTATGCGCAGATGTTCCTCTTCAACAAGGACCAGTTGCGGAGTCCGATCGCCACGCTCAGCGGCGGCGAGCAGGCCCGCGTCCATCTGGCGCGTTTGATGTTGGAGCCGGCGGACGTGCTGGTGCTCGACGAGCCGACGAACGACCTGGATATCCCGACGCTGGAGGTGCTGGAGGAGAGCCTGGAGGAGTTCCCCGGCGCGATCCTGCTGGTGACGCACGATCGCGCGATGCTGGATCGGTTGGCGACGAAGATCCTGGCGCTGGATGGTGAGGGCGGGGCGCATTACTACGCGGATTACCAGCAGTGGAAAGCCGTGACGACGATGAAGCCGGGGGCCAAGGGCCCACCGGCGGGGACGTTCAACACGCCGACGGCGGCACCGGCGGCGCCAACGCCGAACGTGAGCAAGAAGAAGCTGAGCTACAAGGATCAGCGCGAGTTTGATTCGATCGAGCCGGAGATCGCGAAGCTGGAGATCGAGATCAAGCGGCTGGAGGGCGTGATGAACGAGCCGGGTGTGCTGGCGGATCGCAAGAAGTTTGACGCGACGTGCGCACTGATGACCGGCGCTCAGACCAAGCGTGACAAGCTCTTTGAGCGGTGGACGGAGCTGGACGCGAAGCGGGGATGAGGCGTCAGCCTTCAGCCGCCAGCCTTCAGCCTTCAGCTCAAAGCAGCAAAGCAGCAAAGCAGCAAAGCAGAGAAGCTCGGAGCCGCCGGCTTCAGCTTCTTGCTGAAGGCTGACGGCTGG
>JAIEQQ010000522.1 GCA_019747615.1 Phycisphaerales bacterium | reverse complement strand
GGCGCAGGCGCCGCCTGAAGACCGGCAACTTCGCTACACGCTGGACATCACCGGCGAGTATGACGACATCGTGCGCTTCGTCGAGCGTCTCCAGGGCTCGATGGGGCTGACCAGCGTTCGCGCCGTCCGCGTGTCGTCCAGCTCGCAGCCCGGCCTGCGATCGCTCACGGCGACCGTGCAAACCGAGCACCTGATCCTGGACCCGCGCAGCGTCGTGGCCCTCAAGGACGCGGAGGCGAATCCATGATCAGCAGGCTCACATCGTCCCCCCGCTTGATGACCGCCGGCGCGCTGATCGCGCCGATCCTGGTGGTGCAACTGGTTCGTATCGGCTTCGGCCCGGGCGCCGGTCCGGCGATGTCCACCGCCGCCGTCGGCATGCCGGACGCGTCGGTTCAATCAACCGAGGCCGCGCAGAAGCCCAGCGCGCCGCTCACGGCTCAGGACCGCACCGTGGCCGCATGGATCGCGAAGTTGCAGCGCCCCGATGCGATCAAGAGCCCGATGGAGTTCATCCCCGCGCCTGAATCCGTCGCCGCGACTCAGGAACCGGTCGAAGTTCCTCGCGTGCAGATCTCGCAGGGCGATACCACCATCCCCGTCGCGATGCGAGTCCCGGTGGACCTGACGCTCGGGGCGATCATGGGCTCCAGCGATTCGGCTCTGGCGTTGATCGGCGGCAAGGTCCGGCGGGTTGGCGATACCATCTATCCCGGCTGGACCATCACGTCGATCAACCCGCGCGAGCAGACTGTCACCATCACCGGGCCCGAGGACGCCGTGATCAACCTCAGCAGCCCGCTGAGAGCAAAGCCAAACCCGTGACCGGCATCGCGCGGCTCACTCGATGATCTTTACGGCGCTCACGCCGTCAACCAGCAGCTCCCACACCAGCCGAACGTCCTCGGCGTTCATCCGCACGCAGCCCATGGACATCTGGCGGCCGACGGAATCGGTGTCGATGGTGCCGTGGATGCCGTAGCCGGTGAAGCGGCGGGTGTTCTCGTCTGCGCCGTCGAGGCCGATCCAGTGCTCGCCGATCGGGTTCTTGGGGTTGTCGGCCTCAAAGACCTCGC
Organism: Phycisphaerales bacterium; assembly: GCA_019747615.1. The sequence goes on along the minus strand of JAIEQQ010000522.1, from coordinate 2,535 downwards.
CGGTGCGCGGGTTGACCCAGCGCGGGTTGATGAGCTTGCTCTTGGGCCGCACGATGAACAGGCCCTCGGGCGTGCCGTTGCTCTCACCAAGCCCGACGGTGATCGAGCGCAGATAGACCCAGCCCTCTTCCTGACCATCGGGCCCGGTCTTGCCGGGCGTCGGCGCGACCGGCGGGCCGGCGTAGAGGTCCATGCGGTAGTCTTTCTTGTGGACCACGACGTGGATCGGCATGCGCACGACCTTCAGCCGCTGGCCCACGCGCAGCGAGTTGGCGTTCGGCATCGCGTTGATGCGCTGGATGAACCGGTAGTCCACCGGCCACGAGTTCTTGATCGGCAGCCGCGCCATCACGTCGCCGGGCTGGACCGCGTAGACGTCCGTGAGCGTGTCGCCCTTGACAACCATCGCGCTGAAGAAGAGCTTGTCATTCAGGGCCGCGAGCTGTGCGCGGATGGCCGCGCGATCGTTCTTGGCCAGTGAGGCATCCCACAGCGCCGCGTTCAGCACGGTGCGAGCTTCGAGCAGGTTGCCCGAGGCAACCGCCTGCTGAGCCCGCGCCACCGCTTGGGCACCTTGCGTTGCATTCGCGCCCGGGGCGGCGGGCGTCGCCGCCGAAGGCTCGGTGACCGCTGGTGCTGCCGGTGTCGGAGGCGTGCCGGGCGTTGTCGCCGCGGGCACAATCGGGGCGACGGGCGCACTGGGAGTCGAAAGCGGATCGCGAGGCGTCGGTGCCGGCGTGTTCGTCGGCATTGCGCCGCTGGCGCCAACCGTCGGGCGAGCGCTCAGCGAGTTCGCATCCACGAGCGGCTCCCGCACCGGCGCGGGCGTCAACGTCGCGGGCATCGCGGCCTTCGTCGATGTCGGCCCCGCCGGCGTCGCCGCCTCACTCGGCGGTGCGTACACCAGCGATCCCAGCGACGCTTCGTTGCCGATGCTCGTCGTCTCGCGAACCGTCGATGGCCCGCTCATGCGCGACCACGCGATGACGCCGATCGCCAGCGCCCCCACGCCCGCCAGGGCCACGAGCATCTTCGTGCCCGCCGGCGCTCCGCGGAGAAGGTTGTTCGAGGGGCTCGCCGACCAACCGGTGGAACGCGACGTTTGCGACTGTAATGCCATGATGCGGCTTCCTTTTCCCTGATCAAGTCACCCGGCCCCGCGACGACGATGGTTCGCCGCCTGCGCGTCAGACACGCAGCGCGATCCATCGCGCCCGCGCAGCGTCCCGCAAGACACCCGTTATCGGCCTACGGCACCAAACGCGTGCAAGTTCGACGCGCGATCGGAACTCTTGCCCGCAAAGCTCCGCGACGCCGACGCCCTTCAACAGCCGTCAGCCGTCCCGCAGGCTCAGAGTTGTGCTTTGTACGGGTCGCCGAACGGCGCGAGATCGTGGCGGTCACTTGGGGGCCGGCGTCGCGCCGGCTGGGCTCGTCCCTGCCGGGGCTTGGTTGCCGCCGCCCTTGCCATCGCCCGCCGCGGCCCCGATGCTCACCGCCATATCAATCGTCGCCGCCCAGTCCGGCTCGGCTGGCGCCGCCACCGTCTGGCGTGCGGTGGTCAACAGCAACGCCCGCAGCTCGTCCGCCGCCGCGCGCTCGCCCCGCTGCGCGGCGCTGGCGGTGAGTCGAGCGCCCTCCAGCAGCGCGATGAAGCGTCGAGCCCGCGTGAGCCGCGCCCACTCGGCCTCCGTCGCGATGTCCGGTCGCTTCCGCGTGAGTCGCCGCTGATCAGACTGCACCCGCGCGATCATCGCCTTCGCAGTGTCCGTCGCGCCATTAAAGTGCATCCGCGGCAGCGCCAGCTCCCACATCAGCCGCTCATCGAGCATCATTACCTTCGAAGCATCCGCATCGTTCAGCGATTGATCGATGAACTCCAGCACCGGCGTGTGCTCATCGACCACCCGCGCAAGCGTCAACACGTCCCAGAGCGATGCGATGTCCTGCGTGTCGATGCCTTCCCAGCGTGCGCCCAGAGCCTTGCGGAAGAGCTCCTTGCTCGGGGCGTGGCGCTGGGCCAGCGCGTGCATCTCGGCGCTGACGATCGTGAGCCGCGCGACGTTGAACTCCGGGCAGAGCGCGACCCCCCGCTCCCAGAGTTGCAGATACAGCTCGCCACCGCGCGACAGGTCCGCAGGCGTCTGCGAAGCGGCAAGGGTGCGTGCGGTTGCGAGTGCTTCGCGCACGCGGGCCGCGGGCGAGGTGGCTTGAGACGCGCCAAACTCGGCACTGAGAAACGTCGCCGGCCATGCGCGCGTCGCGCCGATGGCGTTCGCGTGCGCCGCGAGCCAGGCGCTGTCGTTGCGCTCCAGGCCGCGCAGCGTCCAATCAAGCTTGAAGACCAGATCAATGCCGGCGGGCCAGAGGTTCTTCGGCCGCGAGATGCGCGACTCCTGGCGTGTGCTGAAGCGCCATGTCTCGACGCCTTTGTCATCAACGGACTTGGTCGTTGACGCCGACACGCCCATCACACGCAGCAAGGCACCATCGTCCAGGCGCCGCACAGCGAAGTCCCTTGCCACCATGGCCACC
>JAIEQQ010000556.1 GCA_019747615.1 Phycisphaerales bacterium | reverse complement strand
CAACGTGCTTGTTCGGCAGCGGCTTCAGCACACCGCCCTGCTCACGGTTGAACTGGATGAACACGTGGTTCCAGATCTCCAGCACGTCCGGGTCGCCGGAGTTCACAAGCGAGCTGGCATCGCGCCCGCCGATGCGATCAAAGTGAATCTCGCTGCACGGGCCGCAAGGCCCCGTGTCGCCCATCTCCCAAAAGTTGTCCTTCATGTTGCCGGGCAGCACCCGCGCCGGCCCGAGCAGCGCTTCCCAAAGCGCCTTGGACTCCAGGTCCGGCTCCAGCCCACTCTTGGGGTCGCCCTTGAAGTACGTCGCGTACAAGCGATTCGGGTCAACGCCGTAGACCTTCGTCAACAGCTCAAAGCCCCACTGGATCGACTCGCTCTTGAAGTAGTCACCGAACGACCACGTCCCGAGCATCTCGAACATCGTGTGGTGGTACGTGTCCTTGCCCACATCCTCCAGATCGTTGTGCTTGCCGCCGGCGCGGATGCACTTCTGGCTGTTCACCGCACGCTTCAGCTTCCCCATCGGTGTCGATGGATCCGCCTGACCGAGGAAAATCGGCTTGAACTGATTCATCCCCGCGTTGGCAAACAGCAGCGTCGGGTCCTCGTGCGGCACCACCGGCGAGCTCGGCACGAACGCGTGCGCGTGCTTCTTCGCATAAAAGTCCATAAACACACGGCGGATTTCAGCAGAAGTCAACGGCATAGTTCAGTCCCTCAAGGTTCGACGCTCCGCATCGTAGCGAACACGCCATCCAAAAGAGACCGACCGCACCAAAGCCCCGCCACCCGGCACTCCCACCCTCCCCACCACCCCACCATCCGCGTTACTGGTCGATCTCCACCAGCACAATCGTCGCCTCGCCGGTCACCTTCCCGCCCGGTCCGCGTCGAAACGCAACCTTCACACTTTGGCCGACCTTCTGGCCGCTGAGCGCCCGGGCGTACTCCGAGTGATCTCGCACCGGCATGTCGTTGATCGCGGTCAGCACATCGCCCAGCCGCAGGCCATCGAGCCTCGCGAAGCCCAGCGGTGTTTCGATGATCCGCATCCCATCACCCGCCTCATCAACCGCAAACGGCATCCCCACGCCGCTTGATCTTGACGCATCCGGCGCATCGGGCAGCGCGCTGACCCACGCCCGCCAGCGCCGCTCAATCTCCTTGATCGGCACGCCAAAGACCTTCTCGAGCGCCTTGTCGCCGTGCGGGTCCGCTTCGCCGGCCTTCAGGTACTCGGCGTACCACTCGCGCAGTTTCCCCTGCTGATACAGGAACAAGAAAAACCCGCGCGACGCGGCGTAGTTTGCCAGCCCGCGCGATTCCGAAAACTTCTCCGCCGAGAGCGCCCGCAGATCCGCCCACTTGGGCACCTTTGCCGACTGGCTCATTCGCTTCAAAAGGTTCGTCCGCCAACTGGGCTGAGGCGAGAGCGAGCCATCGGCATTCACCTTGACATCCTCAAGCAGCGAGCACAAGCCCTCCTGCACCCAGATCGGCTGAACAAAACCGCTGCGCATCATGCTGCGCCAGTGCACAACGTGCGAGAACTCGTGCCGCAGGATCGGCCCCAGGTCCTTGGTCACCAGCTTCTTGGCCTGATGGTCATAGATCCCCGCGACTTGGATCGAGCCGAACTTCCCCATCGCCCAGTCGCGATAGTCCTCTGGCGTCGGAAGCAGCACCAGCACCCACGGATCCGGGCGCGACGCCTCCACATTCACGAGCGGCGTGCCCTCCGGTAACACCTGCTCCTTCCAGAACCGCTCCACCCGCCGGATTTCCTCAACACCCGTGCGATAACTCGCTTCCGGAAACGCATTCAAAAACGCCAGCCGCGATGACGAGTCCTTCTCGATCGTGTAGTCACGCCCGCCCCGCGCCAGCGTCGGCTTGAGGCGGACGATCTTCTCCTCGATGATCCGTTCCTGCACCTCGCCCCACTTGGCCAGCAACGCGCGAAACGTCGGCGTCGGCCGCAGCGCCGCGAGATTCCGATCGCGCACCATCAAATCAAAGTCCACAAACCCACGCTCGACGGCCTCACGCAGTGCGACCTGCGCCTCATCCAGTTTCCCTTGGCCCGTCAGACACGCCGCGAGGTTGTAGCGAGCCACTGCGTCCCATTCGTCCAGCGCGATCAACGCCCGCACGATCACTTCCGCAGCGTCAAACCGCTGAGCCTTGAACTCCCGCAGAAACTCCGATGTCAACCGCTCCCGCTCCGCAGCATCCGCATGCGGATCCCGCGGCTCAGGCATCACGCTCTTGCCCGCTTCCCCAGGCGTCCCGTTCTTCGGTGGCTCCGCCATAGCCACGACAGGCCCGCACGCAACACCGATCATCACGCACGCCAACAGCGCTCGCATCCTCATCGACGCCCCGCCTTCGCGCCATCGCCAATCGCCGCACGCCGCCCTTCAACACGCACGCGCCCCTCGATCAACATCTCAAGCGCCGCCGGGTACGCGACGCACTCCTGCTCAAACACCCGCGCCGCCAGCGTCTCGGGCGTGTCATCCTGCCGGACTTCGCACGTTCGCTGGACCAGTATCGGCCCGCTGTCAAACTCATCGTCCACCAGATGCACCGTGCAGCCGCTGACCTTGCAGCCCCGCGCCAGAACCGCCGCGTGGACACGCTGCCCGTACATCCCCGCTCCGCCGAAACTCGGCAGCAACGCCGGGTGAATGTTCACAACCCGATGCCGATACGCCTCCGGCACGCGCACGAGCTTCAGATACCCCGCCAGCAACACGTAGTCGATCCGCGCCTCGCTCAGCATCGCCCCCAGCCGATCGCGATCAATCACGCCCGGCTCGACGCAAGTCACAAAGCCCCGCTCCCGCGCACGTTCACACCCCGCACACTCGGTCGATGCGATCACCAGCTCGATGCTCGCATTCATGCGATCGCGCTGGATCGCCGCCGCGAGATTCACCATCGTGCGCCCGCCGCCAGAGAGCATGATTGCAAGCCGTGCCGGAGAGCTGGTGTTCACGCCACAAGTGTACGCAAACGCGCCACACGCCCCCCACCCCCGCACCCCCCCCGCACCCCCCGCTACCGTTGCCCATGGCCAAGCACCATCAGTTCCTGAACAAGACGCAGCAGGGCATCGTCCGCCGGTTTTACGACCACAAGTCCGGTATCCACCTGACCAAGCTCCAGGAACTCCTCAGCGACCTGGCCGTCAGCGAAGACCCCAAAGCCACGGCCAAACTCTGGACCCGCGCCGAGGAATACCTCGGCAAAGTCGGCGCCGAGCCCGCCGCCATCGCCAAGGTCCTCGCGACCAAAGACCTCAAAGCCCTGGCCACGCTCGTCGGCAAACTGAGCGCCTGACCGGCCGGGCCCCCACTCGATGCCTCGATGCCCCCTGCCTCGATGCCTTCCCCACGCATCAACAACCAGCCCAAACCCTCAGACCTTATTTGCTATTTGCAAATTTGCCCATTTGCCATTTGCATTTCCCCCTCGATCCCCAGATCCCTCGCTCCCTCGATCCCTTCCCCGCCCCCTCGCCCTCACGGCGCCACAAACTCCCCCA
>JAIEQQ010000693.1 GCA_019747615.1 Phycisphaerales bacterium | reverse complement strand
GGGCCTCGTCGGCGTGCATGATCCATGAGGCCTCAAGCGGGATAAACACCGCCCGGTCGTGCGGCGAGCCCGTGGGCTCCAGAATGCCGACGATGACGATCGGGTGCTCGTTGTGAATGTGCGGGCCAGCGCCCGGCGCGTCATGGTCATGATCGTGGTTGTGGTCGGCGTGGTCGTGATCGTGGTCGTCGGTCTTGGTCGCGGGGGTATCGCCGGGCACCGGGGCGTGAGAGCGGTTGGACCAGCCGTGGGTGATGTAGATCTCGTCGCCGACTTTGAGGCCCGTCTGGCGGGCGACGGTGTCGCCCAGGACGGCCTGCCAGGTGCCGTCAAAGAACGCGCCGTCGCGAAGCGTCCACGGCACGCCATCGGCGGGCTGGAACTTGGCGAAGAAGTCCGCCGTCGTCGCCATGGTCTTGAACGAACGGAAGCTGTCGCCGGATTGCACGGGGATGGCCCATTCGAGTCGCGGATCGCGCGGGCGGGTGGTCGGCTCGGCGCCCGGAGCCGCGGCTGCGGGCGTCAGCCCGAGCCGCTCCAGATCGCTCATCAGCAGCTTCTTCTGGGGCGGGTTGGCGTAGAAGACGTTGTTGAGCACGCTGGTCAGGGGCGATGCATCGGCGGAGATGAGCACGTGCATGTTGCCGGTGCCGCGCTTGAAGGAGTTTTGGGCGTGCTCGCGGAGTGAGAAGAGCACGACGAGCAGCGCGACGGCAATCGCGACCGAGAGGGCGGTGATGACGGTGGAGACGAAGTGTGCCGCGAGGCTTTTGCGGACGATGGTGAGGTCGGTCATGCTCATGCTGCACCTCCCCCACTGGCGACGCGAACCGGACTCACGCCGGCATCGGTGCTGCTCCCACCCGCGGCACCGCTTGACATCGTCGCGAGCTGCGGCATGGTCATGCGGCGTTCGAATCGCGAGACGAGCGATGGATCATGGCTGACGCAGAGGAGGGCCGCGTTGCACGCGCGGCAGCTCTGCTGGATCACCGTCATTGCCTCATCAGCATTCTGCGGATCCAGGCTCGCGGTCGGCTCATCTGCGAGCACCAGCGCGGGCGAGCAGGCCACGGCGCGAGCGACCGCGACGCGCTGCTGCTGGCCGACGCTGAGTTGGTCGATCGGTGCATTTGCGCGTTCGACGCCGAGGGAGGCCAGGAGTTCGAGGGCGCGCGTGCGATGCTGGGCGCGGGGTAGATCGCTGAACATCAACGCCACCAGCACGTTCTCAACGGCGCTGAAGCCCTGGAGCAGGTTGAACGTCTGAAAGATCATGCCGATGTGGCGCCCGCGGAAATGATCGCGAGCGCCCGCGCGGAGGCGGTTGATTTCGGTGGAGTTCACAAAGACGTGCCCGGCGTCGGGCTCGATGAGCCCGGCGATGAGGTGCAGGATGGTGGACTTGCCAGAGCCTGAGCCGCCGGTGAGAAGCACCTGCTCGCCGGGGGCGAGCGTGAGGGAATCAACGCGAACGCCGAAGCCCGCGCCGGGGTAGCGGAAGGCCAGGGCGTCAACGCGAAGCGCCGGGCCACCGGCAGGGCCGGGGGAGGGGGCTGGCGAGGGCACAGAACGCGATGTGAGCGATGGTGTCTCTTCGGGCACGCCGGAGTGTACGAGCCAGACGCCCAAGGGGTGCCCAGCGGGCCGGGCGTTCAGTGAATCTGGTGAAACCAACGGCGGCGGTTGAGCCCGCCAAAAACGAAAACGCCGACCTCGCGTGGGTCGGCGTCTCGCAATACGGGCGAAGGGAGTCGAACCCCTAACCTCCTGATCCGTAGTCAGGTGCTCTATCCAATTGAGCTACGCCCGCAGATGAGGGGAAGGTTAGCACGCTCGCGGCCGATGGCAAGCGCGTCGCTTGATCCAAGCGGTTGGTCGATCTATTGTTCCCCCCCCACCCCCGGCTTTCCGATGGCTCTTGGCCGCGGACTCCGGTGGGCAGAAACGCCTCTCGCAGATGCGTGCGGCGTGCAGACGAACCGGTCTCCCTCAGGAACGACATCGATATGGCTCACTCACTGTCCGCAAAGAAGCGCATCCGCCAGAACGAGAAGCGAAACGCCCGCAACCGCTGGCGCAAGGCCACGATGCGCGACGCGATCAAGGATCTGACCGACAAGATCCTGCACGCCCCGCTGGTCGAGGCCGAGGCCGCGCTGAAGACCGCGGCTCAGATCATCGATCGCACCGCCCAGAAGGGCACGATCCACAAGAACCAGGCCGCGCGCCGCAAGAGCCGCCTCACGGCTCGCATCGTCGCCCGCAAGAAGGCCGGCATCACGGGCATCCCGCCCAAGAAGTGATCCGCCGCGGCGGCTCGACGTTTACGAAATCAAAAAGCCCCGAGCGAGATCGCTCGGGGCTTTGTTGTTTTTGGGGGGCGGCAATCGGGAGTCGGCAATCGGCAATCGGGGGAACCAGAGCCCGCGAGAGTCCTCGCTGCCGGTGATGACGAAGAAGGCATCAAGGCACGCGGCATCGAGGCATCGAGCGCCTCGCTGCTTGCTGAAAGCTGACGGCTGAAGGCTGACAGCTTCCAGCTGACGGCTCCCTCACTCCACGCTCATCTGCTCCAGCGAAGTATCGAGCTGACGGCGTGCGGTGTTCAACTGCGTGCGACTGGTCTCCTGGGCGGTGTTGAGCTTGTCGATCTCGGCCTCCTGCTTGTTGAGCTTGGCCAGGAAGTTGCGGTAGGTGTCGCTGTTGCGGTCCAGCGGCTGCATGACGCCCGTGATTCGCGACTGATCGGCCTTCAGCGTGTTGATCTGCTGCTCACGCTCGTTGATCGTTCGCTCGATCTCTGACACTGCGGCTTGCTGCGAGAAGATGCCGCGCAGAGCATCGAGGACCGCGGCGCTCACGCGCCCGTCCTGGCTGAGCTTGAGCAGTGATTCCATGTTGTACGAGTTGATGCCGACCATCTGCTTGTCGACGCGTTCCTGAGTCACCTCGATGCTGGACTGCTTGCCAGCGTCGGTGGCGACATCGAATCGGTACAGCGATTGCGTCTGCTCATTGGGCTTGAGCGCGCCCTTGAGGGTGTAGCCCTCGAACTTCGGGTGTTCCAAGACGATGGTGCGGGCACGCTTGAGGTCTTTGTTGGCGAAGGTGTATTTGATGCCGCGTTCGTTCGAGATGGTCTGTTCGATGACACCTTTGACGATGCGGATCTTGTTGATGTTGCCGCGGATGATCGACTCGGTGGTCACCGCGACGTCGAGATCTACCGCGTACGCCAGCAGTCGCTTGTCGCCCGGGGCGATCTGGTTCACCGTTGCGTCGCCGGCGTACGCCGAGCCATCCATGACGCTCAGAGGCCCCGGCAGGAGCTGCATCGAGGACGAGTTGGTGACCTCGACGCCTCGCATCGGATGATCGGCGCGATCGGTGAGGTTGTAGATGCTGACGCGCCGTGCGTCGACGTTCGCGGTGAGCAGCGGGATCATCGCCGAGCGCTGGCGCTCGATCGTGACAGCGTTCTCCAGCTCAAACTGGAAGACTTCGCCAACTTCGCCCGCCTTGGTCTGCGGGCGCGCGGCGTAGTCG
>JAIEQQ010000153.1 GCA_019747615.1 Phycisphaerales bacterium | reverse complement strand
TCCAGCAAGAGGCCCGCGACGCACGACTTGCCCTGGGCCTTCATCGCCTTGGGGACCGCGAACATGCTGCCGTCTTCGCGATGGGCGGTGCCGAAGGCGTCGTTGCAGTACATGTCGCCGTAGCCGGCGAGCTTGGTGGCGTACGACTCCTCGCCCTTCTTCTCGCCCTTGGCGAATCGCACGTTCTCCAGCAGGATGACATCACCGGGCTTGGCGTTCTTTGCGGCGCTCTCAGCGGCGGCATCCGTCAGATCCTGGCTCGGGAACTGCACCGGCCTGCCCAGGAGCTGCGCCAGCCGATCGGCCACCGGCTTCAGCGTGTACGCCGTCTCAAAGCCCTTGCCCTCAGGCCGGCCAAGGTGCGACATGAGGATCGCAGAGCCGCCGCGATCGATGATCGACTTGATGCTCGGCAGCGCCTCGCGAATGCGACGATCGTCCGATATCACGCCGCCCTCGATCGGCACGTTGAAATCAACGCGGCTGAGGACACGCTTGTTCTTGACGTCGGCCTGGACGATGGTCTTGGTGGGCATGGTGGGGCTCGGGGGGGGGTCGAAGGGGCGAGGGATTCGGCGGGGGAGTTTGGCGGTCGACGCTCGGGCGCGCCATGATAGCGAGGCGGGCTCGGAGCCTCCAAGGCGCGGGGGGCCGGACGCAGAGCTCAAAGCTCGAAACTCAAATGAAGTCGCGGAACGCGCGAACGCGACCGCCGACTCAGGCTTGAATGATCCGGCCCATCGCGGCGCGAACCGCCGGCAGGCCGTTGAGCGCGAGCTGATCGCGGAGCTGACGGAGCTTGGTCTGCACGCTGGCGTCAAAGAGCTTGTCGCCGACCTGCAGGCGGATGCCGCCGATCATGTTCGCGTCCACCAGGGCCTTGATCACCGGCGTGCTGCCGGGCATCTTCGCGGCGATGCGCTGGCGGAGTGCCGCGATCTCATCGTCGTTGATCGGGGCCGGTGTCGTGACGGAGACTTCGACGCGACCGTCCACCGCGTCGACCATCTCGGCCAGGGAGCCGACGATGCCCGGCAGCTTGGCGAGGCGCTCGTTATCAGCGACCGCCAGGAGGAAGTGCAGCGTGAGGTCGTCGCACTTGCCACGCAGGGCCGACGTGATCGACTTCTTCTTGTCCTTGACGCTGATGATCCGGCTGGAGAGGAACTCGCCGAAGCGCGGGTTGTCGCGAGCGAGAGCGAGCACGCCCTGAAGCTCATCCAGCACCAGACGCACCTTGTCCACGCCGCCCTTGCTGAACGCAAGCTCGCGCAGGCTGCGTGCGTAAACCTCGCTGAGTGCGTCCGGCTGTGTCTCGATCAGGGGCATTTTCAAATCCTCATATTGCCAAATTACCAAATGGCCAAATTCAAACCGGTGCTTGCAGCCTGATGCCCGATGCCCGGTCCCCAGTGCCTTCCCCGCCTCAGTTGTTCTTGAATGACCCGATCGCCTCGAGCGTGAACTTCTCGGCGTCGGCGCCGTTCACTTCGCGCTGCAAAATCCGGCCCGCGACACCCGTCGCGAGGCTCGCCGTCTGGGCGTAAATCTCCGCCAGAGCCTGCTTCTTCGCGGCCTCGATCTCACGCATGGCCTTGTCCTTCAGCATCGCCATGTCCGTATCGGCCTTGGCCCGCTGCTCGGCGAGCTGCGCCTGCTGGGCAGCCTTGGCCTCGGCGATCATCTGCTGGGCCTTGCTGTTGGCCTCGGCGAGGTTCTTCTGGTACATCTCAAGCGCCGACTTGGCCTGCTGGCGGGCCTGCTCCGCCGCCTCGATCTCTGATCGGATCTTGGACTCGCGGTCCGACAGGCCCTTGCTGATCTTCGGCCACACAACGGTGCCAAGGAATGCCGCGGCGATCGCGAACACGACCAGCGCCGTGGCGGCCGTCGCCACGCCCTGCTTGGCCGTCGGCAACGCGTCAACCTTCTCAACTCCCGCTGCCATCGCGGCCGGGGCGGTCATCAGAACGAACAAGGCGAACGCGAGCATGCTCTTCTTCATCATGATCAACTCCGGTGAGTCGTGAACGTGTGCAAACCAGGTGATGCGGAACAGGTCAGGGGCAATGCGAAGCGGGGCGTCTCCGTCCCGCTTCGCGTTTAGATCAGTCTCAAGGCTCGCGCCCTGATCGAATCAGGCGGCAGCGAGGAAGCCCGCGGCGACCGCGAACAGCGTCGCACCTTCGATGAACACCGCCAGGATGATCGCGGCGGTCTGCACCTTCCCCGCGGCCTCCGGCTGGCGAGCCATCGACTCCGTCGCGCCCTTGCCGATCAGACCGATGCCCATGCCGGCGCCCAGAACGGCGAGGCCGCCGCCCAGAACCGCGAGGCCCTTACCCAGCGACGCACCGCGGAACTCCGCGGCCACGCCGGCGCCAGCGCCGACAGCGTTGACAGCCTCGGCCGCCGAGACGGCAGCGGGGATCGCCAAGAGGACGGCCAGGGGGATGAACTTGGTCAGCTTGCTCATGTGAGAATCCTTTGAAAACGTGAAACTGTGAACCGCACGGAGTGGAGTGTGCGCCGCTCACCGCGAAGGTGAAGAGCGCTGGGGCCCGTTATTCACGCGTTACGCGTGGGCGTGCTCGTGGCCCTTTGCATGATCATGCCCGTGCTCATGATCGTGCGAGTGATCGTGTTCGTGGTGGTCCATCAACGCGATGAACACCGTGACGAGGAACATGAAGACGAACGCCTGCATGAAGGCGACAAACAACTCAAGCAGCATGATGCCAAACCCGCCGACGACCGCGACCACCGTCACCGGCCCGCCGATGTAGATCGGCTGCGTCACCAAGGCCGCGGCGAAGCTGAAGAGTGTCGCCAGCAGGATGTGCCCCGCGGTCATGTTCGCGAACAGACGAAGCGCCAGCGCGAACGGCTTGATCACCACCTGGCTCGCAAGCTCAAGGAAGAAGATCAGCACGCTGGCCGGGAACGGCGCGCCCGCGGTCATGTGGCCGAAGTACCCGCCGACGCCCAGACGCTTGATCGCCACACCGTTGAAGAACAGGGCCGCGACGACGGCAAGGACGCCGGTGACCCAGATGTTCTGCGTCGCGGTGCCGCCGACAAAGAGCGTCGCGTGCTCGGCCTTGGCCTCGCCGCTGATCAGGTGAACCAGGTCCAGCAAGGGCACGAGTCCCAGCAGGTTGTTGACGAGGATGAAGAAGAAGATGGTCCAGAGGAACGGCATCAGCTTGTCGGTGCGATCCAGCAGTAGCGGACGCGCGACCTCCTCGCGGAGGTACACGCAGATCACCTCAAGCATGTGCGCGAACTTGTTCTTGGTCAGGTAGCGACCGGAGCCTTCGCTCTCAGGCCCGGTGCCGATCTTCGAGGCCGCCCACCAGCCGACGACAATGAGGATGATCCCGCTCAGCACCAGGTTGCCCTGATTGCCGGACCAGAGCCACCAGCCGTCGGCAGTACGAGCACCAAGGTGACCGTGGTTGTACACGTGATCCGCGGGGCTGCCCGCCGCGAGCGCCACTGCGACAAAAAGACACGCGCTCATCACGCGGATGTACGGCTGATT
>JAIEQQ010000047.1 GCA_019747615.1 Phycisphaerales bacterium | reverse complement strand
GACGAGGTCTTCGGGCCGCTCGGCGACGGAGGGATCGAGGTTGTTGAGCAACATCCGCATGGCGGCCTCGGCCTGCCAGGATTTGCAGATGCGCGTGAGGGCTGCGGGGCCGCGCGGGGCCGAGAGCGTGCGGGGGCCGGTGCCGGTGATGGGATCGTTGACTCGCGGAAGCGGGGAGAGCGTCGTCATAGTTCAAGGATATCGCGCTGGCTCAGGCCTGCGGGCGGAGGAGCTCACGGGCTTTGATCGAGGCGATGAGGTTGAGGCTGCCCTTGCGTTCGAACTTGGCCAGGCCGGTGCGAAGCAGGAGCAGCGATGCGGTTGGTGGTTTGATGCTGTCAATGGCGATCGCGCTGCCGAGGAGCATGGACTGCATCGCGCTCGTCGCGGCCTGGAGTGTGCGGCTGTCGGTGGGGATGCGGTCGCGTCGGAGCCGCCAGCCCTCGACGATGCTGGCGGGGCCGTGCATCATCAGGGTCGCGCTCCCCTCGGCGAAGTTCTTGGGGTTGATCGGCAGGCCGGTGGCGAGGTAGCCGATCTTGTACATGCCGACTTGTTCCTCGACGGTGTCGATGCGGCCGCGCCCGGGCTCGACGCCTCGAAGGGCCGAGACCCACGCGACGACGAGGAAGACGCCGAAGATCATCGAGGCCAAGAGCAGCGTGCTGATGCCGAGTGAGCGAGCGAAGATGAGGCAGACGATGTAGGTGAAGGCGAAGATGAACGCGAGCGTGATGACGCCGATCGTGATGGCCATCCAACTGCGGCGGAGGGCGTCCGACTCATGGTCCTTGATCACGCTGAGGAGTTGCGACTCGGTGGCCATTTCATTCCTTGATCGCGGCTGTCCGGAGCGGACAGCGTATGAAGGCGGTCATTGGGCAAAGTTCGCGTTGCTGTCGCTGCTGCCCAGCGTGCTGGTGGCCGAGAATCCGATCACCGCGGCGGTGCCCGAGACGGGCGTGGGAATGCGCCGATCGATGATGGGGCCGTAGAAGTTGTCGGCGGCGATGATGAATCCCTGCGTGTTGCCGGCGCAGGTGTTGCGGATGATGATGTTGCCGGTGCCGTCGATGTCGATGCCGAAGTCGTTGGTGTTGCACGAGTTGCCCTCGATGCGGGCGTCGCTGCCGGTCATGAGAATGCCCGGGCCGATCTCGGTGCCGGTGGCGTTGCCGTTGGCGATGTTGTTGCGGATGACGCTGCGCGAGCCGCTGCGGATGCCGCCGAGGGTGTTGCTGTTGGCGGTGGAGTTCTCGATCAGGCAACTGGCGTCGGTATCGATGCCCCACAGCTGGTTGCTCACGGCGGTGCAGCCGCGGATGGTGATCGAGTTGAAAACGTTGATGCCGCTGCCGAAGTTTCCAGTGAACGATGAGTCGGTGATGGTGGTTCCGTTGCTGGCGACGACGCCGTTGCCGCCGTTGCTGCCGCTGGTGCAGTGCGCGACGGTGCTGGAGAAGCCGGTGGAGATCCCGTCGCCGTCGTTGGAGAATGAGACGGAGTTGAGAATGCTCCCGCCCTGACCAACCGCCAGGCCGATGCCGCCGTTGTCCACGCTGGAGCAGCCGCTGATGAGCCGGGTCGCGGAGATGCCGGTGCCGTTGTTCTCGCTGGCGAGGCAGTTGATGACCACGCCGTTGGTGGTGCTGCAGGCGATGCCGGTGCCGCCGTTGCCGGTGGATCGCACGTTCTCGATATGGGCTCCGGCGGTGCCGACGAAGTTGGCGATGTCGATGCCGTCGGCGCCCCAGTTGCGCACGTGGCCGTTGCGGACGGTGACGTTCTTGATGTTGGCGCTCGCGACGCGGATGCCGTCAAAGTCGCCGCTGGTGTCGCCGTTGCCGATCACCTCGAAGCCGTTGAGATCCAGCGTGACGCCGCTGGCGGCGATGGTGATGCCGTGCTTGCTCGCGGCGCCGACGAGATTGGCGGTGAGGTAGTACGAACCGCTCTGGCTGATGACGACGACGCTGGTGGACGAGCCCGTCGCGGTCGCCGGGTTGATCGCGGTTCGCGGCTCGACTTCGGTGAGCGTCTTGAGGGTGGGTGCGACGGGGCCTGCGGGGGGTGTCAGCGGGCCGGCGTAGAGGGCGGCGCCGGTGATGAGCAGGGCGAGTGCGGAGAGGGAATGGACGGCGCGGGTTGAAGTGGATGTGAGATTCATCGTGCGTCTCCAGGGGGCTGGGATTCAGGGTGCGGTCGCGAACACGAGCACCGGTTCCGCGGAGCTGCCCGCGGCCTTTACCAAGTCGGTGGCGCGGCGCGATTCGGCGGGCGAAGTTGGCGTGCGGGTCGGTGGAGCCCGGGGGTGCTGGCGGCGGATTTGCCATAGATAGCGCCGGTGGAATGCTGGGTGGTTCGGCGTGCACGGCTTGCTCTGCGGGTGAGCTTGATCAGTACGCGATGTTGGCATTGTGGTCAGTCGAGCCCATCGTGCCGGCGGCGCTGTTGCCGATGACCGCAGGGCTTGCCGGGGCGGTGCGGTCGAGGATGGGGCCGTGCACGTTGTCGGCGACGATGACAAAGTTCTGGGTGTTGTCGGCACAGGTGTTGCGGATGATGATGTTGCCGGGGTCGTCGATGTCGATGCCGAAGTCGTTGCGCGTGCAGGTGTTGGCCTCGATCCGGTTGTTGGTGCCGGTGGCGCGGATGCCCGCGCCGATGGTGTCGGCGGTGCCGTTGGAATAGCAGGTGTTCCCGCGAACGGTGTTGTTGCCGGTCACGTTGATGCCGTCGAGCACATTGTCCGAGGCTGTGCAATCGATGATCGCACAGCCGTTGGAGGCCTTGATGCCGTTCAAGGTATTGAGGCGGGCGGCGCAGCGAGTGACGGTGCCGCCGACGAAGACGGTGATGCCCTCCCAGCCATTCTCGACCGCGGTGCAGTCGGAGACGGTGGAGCCGAAGTCGGCGCTGATGCCGTTGCGGGTGTTTTGAGTCGCGGTGCAATGGGAGATGGACGCGGCACCGACGGCGCTGAAGCCGAATGTCCCGTTCTGGATCGCGGCGCAGTTCGAGATCGTCAAACCCTCTTGAGCGCCGCCAAAGCCCACATTTCCGTTGTTCCGCGCGGTGGACCATCGGATGACCGAGTTGCCCGGGACGACGACTCCGCCCCCGCCGTTGGAGGACGAGGTCACGCGTTCGACGATCGCGTTGACGCCGAACCCGCCGACGGTGAGACCGATCCCCGTGCCGCCCCAGTTCCTGACGTGCCCGTTGACGATCGTGATGTCGTTGCGCACGCCTTCGGTGGCGATGCCGGAGAGCGACGAGGCGACGCCGGAGAGTTCGAAGCCGTTGAGATCGAGCGTGACGCCGCTGGCGGCGATCTCGATGCCGTGCTTGCCCACCACGCCAGTGATGTTGCCGGTGAGGTAGTAGGAGCCGGGCTGGGTGATTCGGAAGAGGCTTGTTGCCGTGCCGGGTGTGTTGGTGACGTTGATGGCGATGCGCGGCTCTGGGCCGGGGGTGGATGCCACTGGCCCGGCGGGCGGGTTGAGCGGGCCGGCCTGAGCGGAGCGG
>JAIEQQ010000663.1 GCA_019747615.1 Phycisphaerales bacterium | reverse complement strand
TCGCCCCGGGCGTGCCGACGCCCATGCGAAGGGCCTTGGCCGAGAGCCCGGGGCCGTTATCGCTGATGCTGATGCGGACGCCATCGCGAGAGCCGATCGGCGCGTCGACGACGCGGACCTCGATCCTGCCGGCGAACGCGCGCCCGTTGTCGGGCATCTCGCCGATGGCCTCGACGGCGTTGCGCACCGCGTTCAGCACGATCGTGTAGATGCACATCGCCGGTGCACGCCCCGCACGCTCATCGATCTCGCTGATGATCTCGACGCGGCGCTCGGTGGCCAGCGGCTCGGCGATGGCGATCGCGGAGCCGACGGCTTCGTTGATTGTGCCGGGCGTCAGCCACGCGCGCTTCTCGCGCCCCGCGGCGTGATCAACACACACCGCCATCTGCTCAAGCGCCCCGCGAATCACGCCGAGGCGTCGCTCCAGCTCATGCTCTTGCCCGGGCTCAATCGCTGCGCGATTGATCACGCCACTCATGAGCGAGACGTGGCGCAGCGAGCCATCGAGCAGGCTGGAAAGCTCGTGCACGAGGGCGGTGAGTCGCTCGCTCACAACTCCGGCCTCGGCGCGGATGACGCGCTGGGACTGTTGCCCGATGCGAACAACCTTCGCCGGCCCGGGCCGGCGCGCCGGGTCCTCACTGCGCGCACTGTCGTCCCTGGGCATCATGTTGCGTTTCATCGACACGCCGGGGGGGGGACTTGAGGGAGCCGTCAGCCGTCAGCCTTCAGCTTTCAGCTTTAAGGCATTCGGCACTGCCGGCGATTGCGTTGCACCCTGGCGCAGTGCACGTCGTCGAACCAGCGACGTGTACCCCTTCGGGGTACAGAAGCTTTCGGGGCCGCGTACCGGGGGTGTCGCTCGAAGACTCGCTCCACACCCCGGCTACTTGCGTGCAGCCCTTCGGGCTGAAGATTGGGAGGGTTCATCAGCGCACGCTGGCGGCTGGCGGCTGAAGGCTGAAGGCTGAAGGCTGACCACCGGCTCCCCTCCGCCATAACCTACACCCCTTTCCCGGAGTCTCCGTTATGGCCGACGTATTGATGTTGAGCGTGAGTGGCTGCCGCGGCGTTGTGGGAACGACGCTGACCCCGGCGATGGTGTCTCGCTTCGCGGGGACAATCGGGCGGTTCTTGCGCGACGAACGCAAGCCGAGCGGGAAGGCGGCGCGCCGGCCGCTGGTCGTGATCGCCCGCGATGGGCGAGCGGGCGGGCACATGGTGCGGGATGCGGCGCGGGCGGGGCTGCTCGCGTCGGGGTGTGATGTCGTGGATATTGGCATCGCGATGACGCCGTCGTGTGCCGTGAGTGTGGATGCGATCGATGCCGACGCGGGCATCGTGCTGACCGCCAGCCACAATCCGCAGCAGTGGAACGGGCTCAAGTTCCTCCTGCGCGCCCGCGGCAAGAACTCCGGCCTCCAGAACTCATCCGCCTGCGCACCGCCCAAGCCGATCGCCGATCGCGTGATCGGCGCGTTCCGCGAGACCTCGGGGCTTGAGGTTGACCCGACGCTCGTGAAGTGGGATGAGGTCGGCGAGCTTGAGGACGCGCCGACCGAGGGCGGCTTCCTGCACGCCGCTCGCGCCGCGGATGCGATCGCGGGCCTCGGCTTCACCAGCGCGATCAAGAAACGGAAGTTCAAGGTCGTGCTCGACTGTGTGAACGGCGCGGGCCGCATGATCTCGCCGAGCTGGCTGAGCGCGACCGGCTGCCGCGTCACGGCTCTGGGCGACGATGATTCGGGCCTGTTCCCGCACACGCCCGAGCCGACGCGCGAGAACCTCGTGAGCCTGACGAAAGCGGTGAAGAAGGCCGGCGCTGACATCGGCTTCGCGCAAGACCCCGACGCCGATCGACTTGCGATTGTCGACGAACGCGGGCAGTACATCGGCGAGGAGTACACGCTCGTGCTCGCGGCGATGGCGCTGGGCGAGGCCGGCGCGCTGAAGAAGAACCAGACGCTGGTGGTGAACCTCTCGACCAGCCGGATGATCGAAGACATCGCGGCCCGGTATGGCTGCCACGTGCAGCGAGCGGCGGTGGGCGAGGCGAACGTCGTCGAGCTGATGAAGTCGCTCAAGAGCCCACTGGGCGGCGAGGGCAATGGCGGCGTGATCTGGCCGAAGGTCACGTACATCCGCGATTCGCTGGGCGCGATGGGCCTGGTGCTGGGTCTCATGGCCCGCTCGAAGAAGCCGCTAAGCGAGATCGTCAAGACGATTCCGGCGTACGCGATTACCAAGCGGAAGGTCGATCTCAAGGATCTGGCCGACGCGAAGCGGGCGGTGGGTGCGATCTCGAAGCACTACGCAAGCGAGCGGCTGGACCAGCAGGACGGCGTGCGGGTTGACTTTGACAGCGATCGCGCGTGGCTGCACGTTCGCGCCAGTAACACCGAGCCGATCATGCGGCTGATCGCCGAGGCGCCGACGCAGGCGATGGCGACGAAGATCCTCGACGACGCTGCGCGGGTGATCGGGTAAGGGCGGGGAGGGCCGGGCCTGCGTTTCCACCCTCCCCTGGTTCCTACCGGGGGAGGTGGCGAGTCTTCGAGCCGGAGGGGGCCGGACTCCCGGCGTTTCTTGTGATCACACGTATGCGTCTGACTCGCCCCCTCCGCCGCGAAGCGCGGCACCTCCCACGGTAGGAACCGGGGGAGGGTGAAGACGTGTCGGTCGGCACTCAGCACTCATTCACGATACTTCCTCTTTACCCAAGCCCTCGATCGCGGTCACCTGCTGCATCAGGAAGCTCACTCGCACGCGGCGGCCTGGCGTCAATGCTGTGCCCGGAGCGATTGCGTGTTCGGCAACGCGCAAGCGCGTTGCGTGGTCGGTTCCCTCTTGCTCGGGCGTTTGCAGCATGAGGTCGATGTACCGATCGCCGTGGATCGCGACGGGGGTCGCGGAGATGACGAGTCCTTCGATGTCTCCGGCCAGGGGGAGCACGCCGGAGGGTACGCGTTTCTGGCCGGGCCGCCTGTCCGAGGCCGGATCGTGGAGCATAAACTCTGGGCATGATGACGACGAAGCTTGCGATCGGTGATCAGGTCCGTGTCACGCAACAGGTGCCGCGCCAGCCGCTTGGCGGCGGGCCGATGTCTGCCGAGGTCGTCGGCGAGGTCGTCAAGTTTGACCAGGTGAAGACCGGCTCGTGGTACGCCCACGCCAAGGACGACAAGCTCTGGCTCGAGCGGTTGGTCTTGAAGAAGGCCGACGGCGAGATCGTCCATCTGAACCTTGATCAGAACTCCAGTGTTGAGGTCACGCGCGCGGCGGTCGCGAGCTAACGCTGCGTGCCGATGCTCTGCGCCGTGTCCCTCCGAGCCACCACTATGAACTCCACCCGCACTCTGATCCCGACGTTGGCGCTGCTGACGCTCACGCTCACGGCGTGCGAACGGCGCCAAGCCGAATCCGCCGCCGCGAGCAACACCCCCGCCGCGGCGCCGCGCGCCATGCCCGCGTCGACCAAAGTGGTCACCCTTGAGGTGGACGACATGGTGGGTAAGGG
>JAIEQQ010000587.1 GCA_019747615.1 Phycisphaerales bacterium | reverse complement strand
GGCGCTGGGTTGCCGCGACCGAACGGCGCGAGCTGCTCGATCTCCGCCACCTGCTCCAGCGTCAACTCATGCAGCCCCGCGGCACAGTCGATCGTCAACTCCCGCGTCAACCGCTCCGGCGAGATCTGCTCGTTGGCGTAGCCGATGAAATCCTCGGTGAACGCCGGCACGTTCGCCGCCGCCATCGTCAAGCCCGCCGCCATGTCGTGCCCACCGAACTTCGTCAGGTGCTTCGAGCACGCATCGATCGCGCCGTGCAGGTTGAATCCATCGATCGACCGCCCGGACCCGTGAGCGCTCGCCCCGCCCGCCCCCCCAACATCATCCGCGCTCACCTGCATCAGAATCGTCGGACGACAGAACCGTTCAACCAGTCGCGAGCACACGATGCCGACGACGCCCGCGTGCCACGTCTCGTGCGCCAGCACGATCGCGCGACGATCCGTCCCGGTCATCCCCTGTTCCTCGGCCATCTTGATCGCGTGCTCGAGGATCGCCGCCTCGGTCGCGCGGCGCTGGCGATTCTGTGACTCGAGAAACTCCGCGATCTCCGCGGCCCGAGACTCACTGGCGGTCGTGAAGAGCTCGACCGCCTGGGCCGCGTGCGCCATCCGGCCGCTGGCGTTCAATCGCGGCGCGAGCTTAAAGCCCACGTCCCACGCATCGACCTTGTCGTTGTCCAGCGCCGCTGCCCCGACAAGCGCTCGCAAGCCCGCGTTGAACGACCCGCGAATCCGTGTCAAGCCAAATCGCGTCAGCACGCGATTCTCACCGATCAGCGGCACCACGTCGGCGATGCAGCCCAGGGCCGCGAACGCCAGCAACTCCAGGAGCAGCGTCCGCATCTCTGGGCTCGCCCGCGCACCGTTCTCCCCCGGTGGCGCGTGCATGGTCGCGATCCGCCACGCCAGCTTGTACGCAACGCCCGCGCCGCACAGCTCGCCAAACGCGTACGTCGAGTCTGGCCGGCGCGGATGCACAACGCCGTAGGCCTTGGGCAGATCCTCCAGCGAGCTCGGCGGGTTGTGGTGATCGGTGATGATCAGATCCACGCCCAGCTCCAGCGCCCTCGCGGCGGGCAGCACCGCAGTGACACCGCAATCGACCGAAACGATCACCTTCGCCCCGCCCCGCGCCAGCTCTTCGATCGCCGCGACGTGCAAGCCGTAGCCCTCATCCAGCCGATGCGGCACATATGTGCCGACGCGAGCGTTCGGGTCGATGTGCTTCAGTGTGTGGTAGAGAATCGTCGTGGCGGTGATGCCGTCAACGTCGTAGTCGCCGTAGATCACGATCTGCTCGTGATCGCGGATCGCTCGCAGCAGGCGGTCCGCGGCGGCGTCAAGATCTGGAATCCCCGACGGGTCCAGAAGCTCACTGAGCTTCGGCTGAATGAACCGCGCCGCGTCACTCGCGTTGGTGTATCCGCGAGCAAGCAGGATGCGATGGGCGATCGAACGCGCCGCGCCCGAGTGATCGGCGACGTTTATCCCGTCGGCACGCATCTTCCACCGGCGCGTCAACCCGCGCGACGGGATCACCGCGACGCTCAACGGATTCGACGTTGCGGCTCGGACGGTCATGGCCTGAGCGTAGACCAACTGCGATCGCTGAATCAGGAACGCCGGAGGACGTGCGGGCGCGGGGGTGCGGGGGGCGAGCACGACACGCCGAAGCCGCGATTCGGCGGCCGTGATCACCAGTATCGACGACCCGCGCGATCAGCAGCCGTTGAAGTAGATCGAGAAGAAGAGGTTGTAATCACCCTCAGTTACGCCGTTGTTGATTTGCCCGATGGGCCCGAACGGCGGCAGCGGAGTGCCGGTATCGCCGGCGATGTCGCAGTATCGCAGGGCGTCAAAGTAGCCGGAGAAAAAGGCGTTGTAGTCGCCCTCGGTCAGACCGTTGTTGACCGAGTACGTCGGCAGGATGACGCCCCGATCGTCGGCGATGTCCGCGGCGTTGCAAGGCGGTGCGGACGTCGGCGCGCCGAAGCCCCGCACGATGATCACGCGATTGCCGCTGCCGAAGGTCGAAAAGATGAAGTCGTTGGTCCAGGGATCCAGCGCGCCGCCCTCGGCGCCGCTGAGTCCTGTGACAAAGTCAACTCCGGTGCTGACGATCGGGAGGCTGTCCGCATCGATGCGATAGGCCCGAACGACCCCCGTGCCGTAAAGAGAGAGCAGAACGCTGGGCGTTTCGAACTGCGGCGAGTTCGTCGGCACATACACGATGCCCTCCGGCCCGCCGCCGGTGAACCGCGCCGGCAACGTCGGCACGCCGATGGTGTACAGGCCCGGCTCGCCGGGATCGGGCGTGATCGGTGCGATGTACCACTCGCTGCTGCTGTAGCTGCCGATGATCAGACGCCCGGCGTTCGGCAATCCCTCGGGGATCACGGTCGCAGTGCCCGTTGACGACGTGACCCCCAGATCGCTGAGCTCCGTGAAGCGAGCGGGCGTCGAAGCCCCTTCGAGCACCTGCCCGATCCTGTTGTCACTGAACGTTGTGAACCCGAGCGAGCCGTTGGGAAAGAAGAACAATCCGCCATCGATCCCCGGCGCTGTCGAAAGCTGCGTGGCCACGCCGTCGAAGCCGGTGATGCTGCCCTGCGCGTTGCGGACGACGTTGATCTGGTAGATCGCGCCGCTCGCGCCGTTCGCCGCGCCGCCAATAAGCATGATGTTGCGCGTCGCCATGACGACGCCGCCGAGCTGCGCCGGCACGCCGGGCGGCGTGCCGAGGTCCACCAGCGTGTAGTTCGCCGCGAACGTTGGGGCCACGACCTGGGCGCTGGCGCTAGAGGTGACTGTCAGGATGGAACCGGCAACCGCGGCAACCGACGCGATAGAACGAACACAGGAAACACGCACTCGCATTGGCAGCACTCCACGGGATGGCGACGTTGGGCCAACTCCACCCTGAGTACAAGATACTCCGTCGCCGGGCGACTGGCCACGAAAATCAACCGACCAAGTGGTCACGCTGTGTCGGGGCTTCCACGGGGTTTCCACTACAGCTGGTCAGCGCGAGGTCCACGCGACAAGTTCAGTTCGGCGTGGGCTGGGGCTTCGATTCCCGCTTCGGCTCTTGCTTTGCCGTCGGGGCCAGCGCGAACACGCGCTTGCGATCGGTCACGACGACGCCGCCCGCTTGTTCGACAGTGACCGCGAACGCTGCGGGATTGGCCTTCACGAGCAACCTCGCGTCGATCGGCACGATCAGGTCGCCCGTCGATGGTTCGATCATCGACGAACGGGCATCAAAGACGCCGCCATCGACCGGATACTCCGTTGGGCGACCGGGATCAAAGATCCAAAGCTGGTACTGCTCGCGATCCGGGTCGTTCGCCGCGAGGCTCTTGAACCGCAGGAATCCGCGCTGCAGCCGCTGGTTCCAGACGACATCACCACCGGCCAGCGCCTTGCCGACGGGGTCGTCGGTGGGCGTGAACGTGAACACGTTGGTGTCCGTCTGGTTCTGGATCAGGTCCTGGCGCTGGGCCCACGTCG
>JAIEQQ010000022.1 GCA_019747615.1 Phycisphaerales bacterium | reverse complement strand
CGCGATCCGCCCGCCGTCAGGCGTGTACTTCGCGGCGTTATTGAGCAGGTTCACCAGGACTTCTTCAAGGCGCGTCGAATCGCCGTGCGCCCACACGGGTTCGGAGCAGGAACTGACCGTCACCGCGTGCTTGCGCTGCTCGAAGAGCGGGGTGACCGACTGGACGGCGTGCTCCACGATCTGATTCATGTCCACGGCCTTCAGTTCCAGCCGGATGCGCCCGCTGATGACGCGAGAGACTTCCGAGAGGTCGCTCACCATCTTGGTGAGGTTGGCCACCTGCCGCTCGATGACCTCGCGGGCCTGTTGCAGCATCGGGTTCGCGGATGCCCCTGCCCCTGCCTCTTGGAGCCGGATCATGTGGGCCGCGGCGCGGATGGGGGCCAGCGGGTTGCGCAGCTCGTGGCTGAGCATGGCCAGGAACTCGTCCTTGGCGCGGGCTTGCGCCGCCAGGGCCTCGGCCTGCGCAAGGATCTCCTTCTCGAGCCGGCTGCGCTCGGAGATGTCGCGGACGTTGCACTGGGCCACGAGCCTGTCGCCCTCCTGGTACACGTTGGCGATGAACTCGACCTCGACCTTCTCACCCCGCTGGTTGTGCACCGGCAGGTGGTCGTGCCGGAGGTACCCGGTCCGCTGCAACTCGCGAAAACCCGCTTTGTTCTCCGCGATGTCCTTGTACATCCCGATCTGGTAGAGCTCCTTGCCCAGGATGTCGCGCTTCTCCAAGCCCGTCAGCGCGCCCATGAACGCGTTGGCGTCGGTGATCTTGCCGGTGTGGGCGTCGAGGATGAGGATGCCGTCCTTGGCGGTCTCGAAGACGCGGCGATAGCGGACCTCGCTCAGCCGCAACGTGTCCTCGATCCGCTTCCGCTCGGTCACGTCCACGATGATCGCAACCGCCCCCCGCGCGTGGCCGTGCCCATCGTACAGAGGGGCGGCGGACACAAGAGTGTGCAGCACCGTGCCGTCCTCGAAAATGTCGTCCACCTCCTCCTCCCGCACAAACTCGCCCTTCGCTGCTCGCTGCATCGGCAACTGGTCGGAGGGAATCTCGACCCCGTTCCGGCACGTCTTGAAGTTGGCCGGCGCTTCGCCCGCCGGGGCGCTTTTCGACAGATTCTCGTTCGGCGTGCGCAGCAGGGCCTTGGCAGCGGCGTTTCCGGTAATCGTGCGACACTCCGGATCGTTGGCGACGAACACGCCAACCGGCAGCGTGTCCATGAGGGTCCGAAGCTCCTCCACACTCCGCCGCAGTCCCTCCTCGGCCTCCTTGTGCTCGGTGATGTCAGCGCGGATGGCCACATACTCGCGCGGTTTTCCCTCCTCGTTGAGGAACGGCACGATGGTGGTGTCCACCCAGTAGAAAGAGCCGTCCTTGGCGCGGTTCTTGATCTCCCCGTGCCACACACGGCCTTGCGAGATCGTCGTCCAGAGGTCGCGGATGAACTCCTTCGCATGGAAGCCGGAGCTGATGATGCGGTGGTCCTGTCCCAGCAGTTCTTCTCGCGAATACTTCGAGATCGCACAGAACTTGTCGTTCACGTACGTGATCCGGCCCCGCGCATCGGTAATGGCCACGATCGCGTGCTCGTCGAGTGCGAGCCGCAACTGGGCGACCTCGTTGAACGAGGCGTGAAGCGCCTTCTCGGCCTGCTTACGTTCGGTGATGTCGAAGATCGCAAGCAGCGACCGGGTGCGTTGTTGATTCTGGAAAAAGACCTGCTTGCGGACGCTGTGCCATCGGACCTGGCCGTCGGGCCGGATGATGCGGTGATCCATCGCGAACTCGCCGTTGCCCGCTGGGTCGTAAGAAGCGGCGATGAGCTTTTCCAAGGCGGGTCGGTCATCCGGGTGGAACATTGAATGGATGGTCGCACGGGAGACGACCAGCGGTTGGGGGGGAAGCCCGAACAGCACGGCCGACTCAGGAGAGAGATGCACCTGGCCCGTAGCGTAATCGATCTCGGCGATCGCCAGCCCGGCGACCTGTGTCGGGCGCGGGAGGGGGCGGTGCGAACCCATGGGTGGTGGGATCGACACTCGGCATCACGATCCCGATCTCCGGCAGACTTGAAGCCGAGAAGGCTCGTGCCGGGGCGTCCCTCGCCGCCGAACTGGATCGCCTCGCCGCGAAGGAATGGGCGACGCGATCGGCCCTGCGGGAGTTGTGGATCGAGTGGTCCGCAGCGCGGGTGCGAGCCGAAGTCACCGAAGAACTCATCGCGCGGCTGCGTGAAGTCGCGGCGCTCGCCGCGCGGCAAGAGCAGGCGGGCTCGCTGGCCCGCGTCGATGCACGTCTGTTTCGAGTCGAACTCGCCGGGCGTGAGGCCGATCAAATCGCGGCCGCGGCCCGGGTGAAGGAACTGGAACTGCACCTGCGGGCGACGCTCGGCCTCGCACCGCAGACATCGCTCAGGCTTGTGCCGAGCGTGACATTCGCGGGCCGTACGACCAGCGCGGACGAACTCCGGCGGCTGCTCGACTCCTCCAATCCCGAACTCGCCGCGGTGCGAGCCGAGTACGAAGTCGCCGAGCAGTCGCTCCGCACCGAGGTCCGCAAGCAATACCCCGATCTGACCATCGGCCCCGGCTACGGCAGCGATCAGGGCGATGATCGCGTGCTGCTCGGTTTGTCACTTCCGATCCCGCTCTGGAACCGCAATCAGCAGGGCGTCGCGCAGGCCACGGCCCAGCGCGAGGTCGCCCGCGGACGTTTCGAGACAACCTACGAACATCTCGCATTCAAGCTCGCGATCGCGCTGTCACGCTACGAGGCGGGCAGGGCGCAGCGCGAGCTGATCGAGGCCACCGTTGTGCCGTTGGCCGACGAGCAGGAGGCGGATGTTCGCCGTGTTGCGGTGCTGGGGCGGGTTGATCCGCTGCTGTTGCTGGAAGCGCTGAAGACGCAGCACGCCGCGAAGGTCCGACTCGTCGATGCGCGTGCCGCCGAGTCGATCGGCGCGGTGCGACTTGACGAACTCATCGGCCCGCCAATCGCGAGCGCGGCGCAACCGCCTCCGCGCGCGGCTGCGCCCCTCGCCCCAGCAAACACACCCAAAGCTCCCGTATACGACGCGACCAAGCCCTGAAGGATCTTCAACATGACCACACCACACCGTCGCCACCGACTCTCTCTGATCACGCTGTCTCTGTCGCTCGCTTTTGCTCTGTTGGGCTGCCAGAAGGAAGCCGACAAAGCGCCCGCGCCCAGCGCGAGCCGCAACGCTCCGCCCGCCGCGACCAACCGCGTTGACATCAACGCCGCGGTGCGTCAGAACCTCGGCATCACGTTTGCGAAGGTCCAGAGTCGCAACGTCGCGCACACGCTCCGCGTTCCCGGGCGCTTTGAGCTGTTGCCGACGGCCAAACGCGAGTACCGCGCCGTCGCCTCGGGCACGGTGGAACTGCTCGTGCAGCAGTACCAGCAAGTCGAGGCGGGCACGCCGCTGTATCTGCTGGATTTCGGGCCCGATTCGCTGCCGGCCGAGAGCGGGGTGCTCGACCG
>JAIEQQ010000151.1 GCA_019747615.1 Phycisphaerales bacterium | reverse complement strand
AGCACCCGGAGAATGACGCATGAGGACGATCTGCGGAGCATCCGGGCTAGAACAACGTCGACCGGGCGTGCGCGCGGGGGCTCTGCGGTGCTGCGCGTGGTGGGTGCTGGTGATCGCGGGCGCAACGGTGTTCGGCTGTGCGAGGCAGCGCGAAGCGCCGGCACCCGAGAGCTCGCTTCCGCCGACGCAGAAAGTCGAGCGTGTGGGCCCGACGACTGACAAGGTGGGTGCTGCCGGTGGCGAGGTTGATCAGATGCCGATGCCGGGCAGCGCGGCGAAGTCGAAGGCGCCTGGGCCGCAAGCTCCGGGCGTGCCCGGCCCGCGGACGGAGGCTGGCGCGCCGCCGGGTGGCAAGCCGACCGCGACGACGGGCGGGGCGCGGGCAACTCCTGGGATCAACGCCGGCTCGGGAGCGACGCCCAACGCGAGGCCTTCGGTCTCCGACCAATCGCCCTCGGGCCCGGGTGGCGGTGGCGCCGCGACTGAGCGAGGGCCCTCGCGGAACGACTCGCCACCAACCGATCCCCAGAAGAGCCGCGTGATGGAGGCTCCCCCGGTGGGAGCTGGACCGACCGGCTCTGGTGGCGATGCGCCGAGCATGTCGACGACTGCGGGTCTGGCGAAGCCACAGGAGGGGCCGACTGACGCGTACAGCGCTGCATTGGACGTGCTCCGCTTTTCGACGATCGCGCCCGACGACACATCGATGCGGGCGGGCTTCTCCAACATTCAGATGGATTCTCCGGATTTCCTCCGGCGCGATGCCGACAGCGGCAAGCGCGACAATACCGATCAGAGCACCAGCGGCCAAGCGGGCACGGGCGCGGCTACCACGGGCTCGGACGGCGATGCCCTACGCAAGCAACTCCGCCAGCGAGCGATCTCGCAGTCGCGAGGCGCGGTCGCGCCGACGCCGGTGACGCTGCCGCGGCTGTCGGGAATGCTGCCCGGTGTTGGCGAAGAGATCTGGATCATCGAGCGACCAAGCCAGACTGACGCGCCCGCGATGGGCGACGCTCTTTCGGATCAACTCGGCGCGGGCGAGATCCGCGTCGGAGCGCCGGGCACGGGCGTGCTGACGCCGACATCGATCGACGTCAGCGCACGGATCGACGGCTACATCGCGCAGGTGATGTATCGCCAGACGTTCAAGCCGTCGGGCGAGAGCACCGCACCGGGCGTGTTTCTCATCAACCTCCCCCCTGACGCGTCGGTGACCGAGTTTGTGATGACGCTCGGCGATCGCAAGATCCGGGCGGTGATCTGCGATCGCGCCGAGGCGGCGCGGCTGTTCGAGCGTGCCACCGCCAGCGGTCATCGCGCGACCATCACCAGCGTCGTGGAGGGCAACCGATTCGCGGCCCGTTTCGCCGATGTTGGCGCGGGTGCGAACGCGAAGGAAGTCGGCGTCGAGATGACGTATTTCCACGTCTTGCCCTATGTGGGCGGCGAGTTCACGCTCCGTGTGCCGCTGCGCGTTGGCATCGCGCCGGGATCACGGGGCGAGCCGGTGCGTCTGAGCGTGGGTGTGCAGCTCAATGGTGCGGTTCCGATCGAGGACGTACGGAGCTCGACGCACACGATCCGCGTGGATCGCCCGGCGCTGGGTGGTGGCGGTGGTGCAGGTGGGGGTGGGCCGGAGAACCCGCTGGCTCGCACGCGGGCGAGCATCTATCTGACCGGGGCGCTCGACGCCGGGCAAAGCGCTGTGGGCCGCGATTTTGTGTTGCACTATCGGCTCGCGGGCGACGACCCGCGCCCGGGAATGCTGACATACACCGATGCCAAGGGCGATACCTACTTCGCGGTCTTCTTGGTGCCGCCTCGCGTGAAGGCGAGCGTCGGCGCCACGACGCCGGCGGTTCGACATCCGATCGAGTGGGTGTTGGTCGTTGATCGATCCAGCGCCGTGGGTTCGGATGATCTTGCGTTGACCGGCGCGATCATTCGCGAGTTTCTCGCGCAGGTTGATCCGCGTGATTTCGTTCGCGTGCAGTACAGCGACGGCGCTTCGATTCCGCTTGATGCCCAAGGCGGCGCCGAGAGCGCCGGCACGCTGCTGCCGGCAGATCGCGCGAGGGCGGCAATGTCCAGCGCCGCCCTGACGCCGCTGGGCGCCGATGTGCTCGCGCCGGCGCTGAGGCGGGCGATGGGCGCGACCGGCTCGCCGCAGCTCCAGCGCGTGACGGTGCTGATCTCGCCGGGGCGATTCAGCGATTCGCAGGACGTGCTGGCGGATGTCGGCGCGAATCTGAAGTTCAATCGGCTGGCGACGATCAGCGTTGGCCCGGGCGCAGACCGGGCTGCGCTGCTGGCGATCTCGCGATACGGCAAGGGTGCCGCGATGCGGGTTGATCGCGTGGATGACATCGAGTTCGTCGTGCGGTCGTTCATCAAGGGCCAGTCGACGGCGCCGTTGATTGACATCAGTCTTGGGTTTAACGACACCCAGGGGCAGGATGTCGTGCCGCGACGCGTGCCGGATGTGCTGATGGAGCGTCCGAGCATGATGCTGGGGCGGTGGGTGGGCAAGGCGCCGAGCGTCTTGTCGGTGTCAGCGCGGGCGGGGCCGGATGTGAAGTTCATGCTCATGAACCCGGGCGTGACGGACCAGCGCGCCGGGAGCCCGGCGCTGGCGCAGGTGTGGGCGCGTCTGCAACTCAGCGACATGGCGACATGGGCCACTAGCGCCACGTTGCCTACGTTCGAGCTGGACGCCCGGGCGCTCTCGGCGGAGTTCGGCGTGCCCTCGCCGTGGACGGCGCTCTTGGCGATTGACGCAACGCCGCGCTGAGCGGGCGATCGGCTCTGACCTCGTCGATCAGGTCTGGCGTGCGAGCTGCTCCTGCTTGGCCAGATACTCCTTCACCGCGATCACCACCGTCGCGTGGCTCCAAGTCAGCGGGCTGACGCTGATCGGTGCGCCGGTGTGCGGGTTGAACTGCTCGGCGAGCACGCCGCTGGCGCTGGCGCGCTTCGCGGCCCATTCCAGGTACGGCACCGCGCGTCGCAGTTCATCCAGCGTTGTCGCTTTGGCGATCTCGTACTGCGCGAGCCAGAGCGTGCAGATGAGCCAGGGGTTGCCGGGGATGTCGTCGGTCTTTTCGCGCTCGACCTGGTGGTAGTAGTCGCGCTCGTAGCGGGCGGCGCCGCCGATCTCGGTCTTGCACCAGAGGCGATCGCGGATGGAGGCCATCTCGGCGACGACCATCGGGTCGTGCGGATCCAGCACGCCAAGGGCAAAGAGCGCGAAGCTGGCGCTATCGCGGGTCATGTCGCGTTCGTAGCCGGTCACGAGTCCGGCGTTGTCGTAGACGGGCTTGACCATCCGCGCGAAGCGCTTCTCGTTCTCGTTCCAGATGAGCTCGAGCAGCCCCTTGCGGATCTCACTGGCTGCGGTGCGCCAGTACGCGGCGCGACGGATATCGCCGAAGTCTTCAGCGAAATCCGCCGCGGCTTCGAGCCCGGCGATCGTCGCTGCGACCGTGAAGGTGTGAACG
>JAIEQQ010000023.1 GCA_019747615.1 Phycisphaerales bacterium | reverse complement strand
CACTGAGGCCGCGATGCCCGTGGAGGAAGGCGTTGACCATCGCCTCTTCAAGCGCGACGCGGAGGGCGAATCGCGACGCCGGGGGAAAGCCGCAGGCGTCGACTGCGTTCAGCACCTCTTGTTCTACGGCGTCGATCTCGTCGCGTTTTTTGCGAGGTCTGGCCATCCCGCTCATGCGCTCGCCGGACGCACCGCCGGCGCGTGCGGGCTCGGGCGTCGGTGATGGGTTGTTCGCCGGGATGGTCATGTCCAGTGGCTCGGGCGAGAAGGCGCGTGTCCCGGGGGACTCAAACGATCGCGGACGGGTGACCGACAGTGGAGCCAAAGCGAGGATGCACCGGTGTCTGGCGTCGCGGAGCACGGGCGGTCATGCGACGCGCCGGAAGTCACCAAAGATCGGCGTCAAAGTGCCCGCGGGACGTGAGCGAGAGCGCCGAACGCCTTGGCCGATCGGCGGTGGATTACTTGAAGCTCGCGCGAGCCTTGTCGGCGTTGTCGTGGATCTCGAAGATCTTGTTGAGCTTGGTGATCACGAAGACCTGGAGGATCTGCGGATCGATGTTGCTGAGCCGGAGCTGGCCCGAGAGTGCGCGGATGCGGTTGTTCACCGTGATCAGCGTGCCCAGGGCGGCGCTGGAGAGGTGGTCCACATCGCTGAAGTTGATCAAGAGCTTGGGCTTGGTCTCGGCCTCGATGATGCCCTTGATCTCTTCGCCGATCTGCTGGATGTTGGCTTCGTCGAGGATGTTTCGATCACGAAACTGAACCTCGATCACGCTTCCATCGCGTTTGACCTTGAGACGGGACTCGCTGGCGGGCATCGAAAGAACTCCTGTCGGCGGCAAAGGGAGGGGAACGGTGGGGGGAGGGAGGGGGGCGGGGGCGGGTCGACCGGGCGCTATGAATCGAATGGCAGGGCGCACAGGTTGACCAAAATCAAGGCAGACGCAAGGCAGGCGATCGGGGCGTTACTGACTCGCTGCGGTCGGAAGAAGCTGGAGTAGGGACAGATCAGATCGGGTGCTGAGAATACCGCCAAGTCTGGGGAAACTGTATCACCGGATGGCTCGCCTCGGCGGCACGGGGGCAGGTTTCGCTCAAAAAACGCCCGAGCGGGTGCTCGGGCGGGGGGGGCGGGGGGAGATACGTCGTTGGCCCAAAGCACCGGTCCAAGGGGACCATTGCCGCGACTGGCCGATCAACTCAGTTGCCCAGGCCGGTCCGTGCGGTGTCCATGAGGCCCGGGAAGCTGCGCTCTTCCTCTTCGGTCTGGATGAGGATCGTCGGCTTCACGAGGATCATGAGCGTGGACTCTTCCTTGGACTGGATGCGGTTGGTGAAGAAGCGGTTGATGATCGGGATCTTCGAGAGCACCGGCACGCCGGTCTCGATATCGATCTCGGTCACCAGACGCTGGCCGCCGAGCAGCAGGGTGCCCTCGTCCGGAACCGTCGCGGTCGTCTGAACGCGCGTGGTGGTGATCACCGGGAGCTGGATGAAGGAGCCGGTTTCGGCGGAGTTCACCAGCGCACCGCCGACGATCGCGGTGATTTCTGAGTTGGCGATCTCACGGATGACGTTCACCGACGAATCGATATTCATCGTCACGAAGCGACGATCAGCGCTCACGACCGCTTCGACGAGCATGACGACGCCTTCGGCAACGGTGCCGGTCGTCGGATCGAAGCCGACGGCGGAATCGCCGACGACGGGCTCAAGGTCGGTGATGATCGCACGCTGGGTCACAACGTAGACGTTGGACGTCTGGCCGTTGGTCAGCGTAAGACGCGGGGCGGTGAGCGTGACGGTGCGACGATCGGCCTGCGTGGCCTTGATCAGGAAGTCCACCTGGATGTCATCAAGGAACTGGCCCGCGACGCCCAGGGCCGGCGCACTGGAGACGATGTCTCGCGCGAAGCCCGCGGCGGGCAAGAGGCCCTGCGTCAGGTTCAACGAGTTGCTGTTCCCACCGATCGGCGACCAACCGTTCGGATTCGTCGTGTTCTGAAGAGCCTGGGAAGCGGTGCCCGGCGGAATGATGACCGGATTGACCGAACCGTTCGGCGCGTACGTGGTTGAACTCAGCGATCGACGAAGGGGCGAACCCTGCGTGAAGTCGAAGAAGTCACCCGGGCGGATGTTGGGATCAAGGCCCTGAGCCGCGCGCACCTGATTGTTCTGGGCGTTGAAGTACACGTCCACGTCGAAGCCGATCTGCTCGAAGTAGTCCTGGCTGACCAGCAGGAATCGCGACTCGACGTTGATCTGGATCGAGCGGATCTCGCGGAGCTTGCTCAGCAGGCCCGCGATCGCGGCGTGGTTCCGCGGCGTCTGGGTGATCACCAGCGTGCCGTTGATCTCGGTAATCGCACCGGTCTCGCCGCCGGCCTCGCGCCAGCTCTCGGGGTCGATCGTCCGCTGGACCATGTCGGTGATCTGGCGGATGCGGGCCATGCGCTCGTTGCGCTCGTCGCGCTGCGAGGCTTTCGTGAACGGGCCAGAGCGGGTATCCAGATCGGCCTTGGAGGCCAGCACGCGGGCCAGATCCAGCTCCGGAACGTCCTTGTAGTCGGGCGTTTCCAGGAGCAGATCGGTGATGTTGTACGGGAGGCTGGTGGTCTTGCGCTTGATTGTGTCAGAGCTGGCGACGGTGACGATGCCGCCGTCGATCGAGTAGTCCAGCTTGCTGCCGGCATCGCTGCGGACGTGCTCGAGCACCTTCTCCAGGGCGAGCTTGGCCGGGATGTCCTGGCTCAGGCTGAGGTTGACCCGAGCGCCGGGCTCGACGCCGATGGACTTCAGGCTCTCCCAGTTGGCGACGATGTCGGTCTGAGATGACGAGCCGAGGTACGCCAGCACCTTGTCGAGCGTCGCGCCGCGGAACTGCACGGGCACCTTGCGACCATCGAGCGAGGCCATCGCGCGACGGTTCTCCGGCGATTCCGACGCGCCGAGCTGCTCCGTGCGGGTGAAGGTCTTGGTAGGCCAGTTCTCCGGGAAGTTCATCGTCTTCAGTGGCGGCACCAGCGCTTCGTGGGTGTCCATCTCGGCGTTCTGCACGCCGTAGCCCTGCTTGCGCTTCAGGTTCTGATAGACGTCGTACTGGCGGAGGTCCACCAGCAGGTCTCGCATGAGCTGACCGCCGGGGTTGTTCGGATCCAGATAGAGCACCTGATCGATGATCTGCGCCGCCTCGGCGTAGCGACGCTCACGCTGCAGGTCGCGAGCGCGGTTGATGCTCTCGAAGATCTTCTGCTCGCGATCGTCACGCAGACGCGCCTGGGCCGCCTCGGCGTCGCTCAGCAGCTTCGTCTCGCGATCCTTTGCTGCGGTGGCGCGGGCAAGGTCTTCGCGACGGGCGATCTCGGCGTTGAGGTCGTTGACCTTCTTCTCGAACGCATCGAGCTCGGCCTGTGAGAAGTACGAGCGGGCGTTCTTCACCGTCACGTCAGCGCCGGCGTTCAGGTCACGCGCACGCT
>JAIEQQ010000488.1 GCA_019747615.1 Phycisphaerales bacterium | reverse complement strand
GTATCACGAAACACGCCGACTCTTGTACGAACTGGGCGGGCTCAGAGTTGATGCATTGTCAGCGGCGAAACGTTCTGTGAACACGGTCGAAAGTGGTGAAAATGGTTGGCCAGATGCCGCGACCCGGTGATACACGGTATCGTCGAGTTCGGTGGCTGGTTCGCGTGCGAGTTCAGAGAGATCGGGGCTTTCCGGATGGCGGAGCAACGCGGCCCGACGTGTTTGCAGTTTGTTCGTTGCCACAGCATCCGGGGCTCGCGCGGCTCAGGCCAATCGCAACAGCCGTCGGGCGACCCACTCGATCGTGAGCAACAGGATGATCGCCAGCAACGCCGCGGGCGTGTCCCACAGTGGGTGCTCTTGGCCCAGTGATGAGGTGCGGATCTCCCGGCGCGGCAGCAGGTTGCCCAGTGACGCCAGATCCCCCGGCTGCACCACGCTGCCGCCGGTATCGGTTGAGAGCTGCGCCAGCAACGGGTGGTCGGTCTCCGGCTGGCGGAGTTCGTCATCGGGGAATGTCACTTCCGCGTCGGCGGTGATGACCTCGTTCAAGCCGCTGAAGAGCGGATCCACGAGGCTCGCGCGGTAGCCCCCCGGCAGCGAGGGCACCCATGTCGCGACGTACGAGCGCCGCCCGGCCTCGCCCGGTGCCGAAGTCCCGCCGCTCGCCCCTGCACCCTCAGGCCGGAGCGTGAGCGTCACGCTCTCGCCGACCACTCGGGGCTCGGTTGGTGCTGCATCGGGAGCCGCCGCGTTCGGCTTGGGATCGATCCGCACGTTGATCGACGCCGGCGAGGCCTCGATGAGCGATTGATCCACCAGTTGCACACTCACACGCACCGGCTGCGCGACACTGGCGCGACGGGGCGAGATCGCCAGCGTCGCAGCCCGCCCGGCGCGCCCGACCGAATCACGCCCGAGGTATCGCAGCAACTGGAGATAGAACCGCTCGGGATACGCCTCGCCACGCCCGTAGCGATAGCGCCAGATCTCATCGGTGGCGACGTACACGATGCGCCCGGCGCCGAAGCGCATCGTCATCACCGCCGGCGTTGCGCTCGCGTCGCGCCCAGATGTTGTCCGAGCCCCATTCGCGGGCGCCGGGCTCGCGCCGGTGCCGCTGGGCTCCACCACTGCGAGCGTCTCAACCGCCGGCTTCAGACTCGCCGGGTCGATGCGCTGCACCCAGCGCAGTCGTGACCAGGTGTTGCGCCCGTCGCTGAGCTCGCCGGGCCAGAACGGCGCGCTCTCCAGCGCCGACGGGTTCGCGATGCCGCCCGGCGCGCCAGAGGCGGCCGGCACGTCGCCCGTTGTCGCCGCGCGCTCGTCCAGCAGCCGCAGCACGCCCAGCCCCTCGCTGTTCGGCGTCGGGCGCAAGTACACCTCTTGATCCCACGACCGAACCGAGGCATCGCCAGAGGCGAACGACATCGGCAGCAGATCCGCCAGCACCGTCGAGCGCCAAGCTGTGGGCACGGCGCCCTCGCCGGCGATCCACATCAAGCCCGCGCCGCCGATGCTGACGCGATCGCGCAGCAGGCTGAGCTGCTGCGTCGTGAAGACGTCCGGGCGCAGGTCGCCCAGCATGATCACGTCGAAGCGTGCCCACTCGCTCGGCGTCGAAGGAATCGCGTCCAGCGTTTCGTTGCCCTCTTGCAGGTACCGACGCCCCACCGCCAGCAGCGTGCTGGCGAACGAGACGGACTTCTCGCGCGAGAGCACGTTCTTGAGGTATCGATACTCCCAGCGCGGGTAGCCATCCAGATACAGCACCCGCAGCGGCCGGTCGAACGTCGCGATCGACAGTTCCGCCCGGTTGTTCTCCGGCAACAGATCCGGCGTCTCGGTGACGAGCCGCACGCTCCAGCGCCGCTCGCTGGCGCGAGTCGTGTCCGGCGCGCCCGCGGGCGTGCTTGCGCCCGGGCGCGCCGTGAGCGTGAGCTCGCCGCTGGAGCCGCTGCCCGCCGGCGATGTCTCGCCGGGCTCGAAGCGCACCGTCCGCTCATCCAGCGTCTTGCCGGTGTCCTCATCGACCAGCCGCAGCTTCGCGCTGGCGCCGGCGTTCAGCGAGCCGAACCGCTCGATGCGGGCGCGAACCGGCACGATGTCCGCCGCGAACGCCGATGTCGGCGCCTCGACGCCTCGGACCGCGAAGTCCGTCCGCGCTGAGGACGAGCCCAGCGGCACCGTGAAGATCGGCACGCGATCGGCCTTCAGCCTTCGCAGCGTCGTGCGAGAGATCTGATCGGTCGCGCGGCCGTCGCTCAGGATGACAATCCCCGCCAGCGGACGAGCCGCGCTGCGTGCTAACGCCGCCTCGATCGCCCCGCCGATCGCCGAGCGCCGCCCGGAGGGCGCGTCGAGTGTCACCGGCAGCGCCTTGGCGGCCGTTTCCGTCGCGCCCGCCGCCGCGCCGGCATCGACGCGCGCGCCCGGCTTCAGCTCAAACGCACCCGCATCAAAGCCCAGCCACACCACCACCCGCTCAGCCCCGAGCTTCTCCCAAAACGCGCGGCTGCGCGCCAGCGAATCCTCAAGTTGCTCCTCACGCGTGGCGTTCGCGCCCGCAGCCAGCGGACTCGCGTTCACACCCGCAGAAGCGACCGGCGTCGCGTCGGCGATCTTCATCGACCCCGAGCGATCCACCAGCACCAGCACCCAGTCCTTCTCCACGGTTTCCGTCGGGCGCACCAGGCGTGGCCCGCACAACAAGAACACCACGAGCAACAGCAGCAGCGCCCGAGTGATCGCCAAGATCCCGCGCCAGCGCCCAGACCCCTCAAGCCGCGAGTACGACCAGCCCGCAAGCCCGACGCACGCGACGGCGATGAGCGCCCACTGCCAGGGCTCGGGCGTCACCGTCAGCGTGAACGCGACACCCTCCTGCCCCGGGCGCAGTGTGTCGAGTCTCAAGAGCCAGTTGATCACATCAGTCACCGCCACCCCCTCCGCCATCGCCCCCGCCGCCATCGGCTCCGTCATCAGCCGCGTCGCGCTTGCCGCCGCCGGTGTCGCTCGCGCCGCCACCACCGCTGACGCTCGCTTCGCCACGCCCCGGCGTCACGCGCGCCACAGACACCGAGGCCCATCGCGCAAGCACCAGCTCAAGGCCCGCCAGCGCCAGCACGATCCACAGCCACGATGCGCCGCTGGCGCTGCGATCCGAAGCCCGCGTCACTTGCGACATCGCCCGCTCGGGATCCAGCGTCCCAGCGCCGGTGCGATCGATCAGCACCGCCTGTGCCCCCGGCTCATTCATCGCGCTTGAGAGCCACGCGCTCAGCGCGCCGGAATCCGGCGCATCCAATCTCGCCCCGGCTGCGTCGGGGTTCACCGCGAGCTTGCCCAGAGACTGGCCCTGTGCCGAGATGATGTCATAGAGCGACGAATCGCGCAGCGGCTCGACGAGGCGGCCTCGCGGATCCAGCGCCGGCGAGCGCAGGGCCTCATCGCCCGAAGCCGCGGCGCTCACGA
>JAIEQQ010000467.1 GCA_019747615.1 Phycisphaerales bacterium | reverse complement strand
GCCCAGGTGCTTGGCGACGGCGCGGGCGTGTTCGGATTCGTCGATCGCGCCGTCGGGCATCTTGACGTTGACGGACTGCAGCGCGGGCTGATGGCGCGATGCCAGCGCGGCGATGAGTGAGGAGTCGACGCCGCCGGAGAGGAAGCAGGCGATGGGAACATCGGCGATGAGGCGGGAGCGCACGGCGGCGTCGAGAAACTCGCGAGCACGCGGAGCGCTGAGGCTTGTGGTGCGAGGGGGGCTCAGAGCCTCTTGACAGAGGAGTTCGTCATAGCCGAGGTCGTCGAGGTCGGATTGCGAGAGCCCGCGATGATCGATTCGGGAGATTGACGCTCCCTGATAGATGATCGCGGTGGATGGAAGCTCCGCCTCGATGCCAGGGAGCGGCGGCGTGGAATCAAAGCCGAAGCGGATCCAGTGGCGCGGGGCTCGCTCGGCGTGGGCTTCGTGCCAACTGAGATCGTGTTGTTCTTCCGAGGCGACCTCGGCGTCAGGCGACGATGCCTCAGTCGAGCCTTCGATCACAAACGGCAGCACGCCCGCGGCGGTCGTTGCGAAGGCGATGCGACGCACGCCGCCGGTGCCGGGGATGTCGCCGGCCGTGGTGTACAGCGGCTTCTCGCCGAAGCGATCGGTCGAGAGCAGAAGGGACGCGGCGTCGTGATCCCAGCTGGCGATCGCGAACATTGCGTCCAGTCGATCCAGCCCGCCAGCCCCCCATTCGTGCAGCGCATGCGGAATGACTTCGGTATCGCTGTGGTCGGTGGTGAACTGCGCGCCGAGTGCGTGCAACTCGGCGCGGATCTCGGCATGGTTGTATATGCAGCCATTGAAGATGGTCGCGCGGAGCGAGCGGTCGACCTCGACGCGATGTGAGAGGTAGCGGACGGGGTCACGAACTCCGCCGACGAAGACTTGCGGCGGCGGAAGGTGCCGAGCATCCGCCTTGGATGGCCCGCCAACGCGGCTGTCCGCCGCTCGCGTGTGGAGTGTGACCATCGGTTGCCCGCCGTCGGCGCGATCGATGATGCTCAGGCGGCGGTGCACGAGCGCGATGTCCACGATCGTGCCGTCGGGGGCGATTGAGCGATCGCGGAAGCGCCCGCGCCCGTCGGGGCCGCGATGGGCGATGGAGGTTTCGAGCGAATCGAGCCAGTGCTCGGGGATGGTGGCGTCAAGCGGGCGTGCTAGTGCACGCGCGCGGGCCTCGCCTTGCAAGAGCGACGCGGGGGTGAGGATCAGGATGCCGGCGATTCCGCAGATGGTTCACTCCGAGCGTGAGAGCGATCGCGAATCGTTGGGCCTGGCGTGCGGCGCGGGCTCGGTCGGCACACTGGCTGTGCCGTCGATCGTGTGCGCGTTGCCGTTGAGCGGTGCGGCGTGCGCGGGGGCCGCGTCGCTCGGCGTGGGCGAGCCGTTGACACCGGCGAGCCGCGCTTCGCGGAGGGCCTTGTGGGCCTCGCGCCGACGCTTGCTCTGCTCCCACTCTTCCAGCACGATCGGGTCCGCGTGGATCATCCAGTACGTGTGGATGACGCGCGTGATCACGATCGCGGCGAAGAACGGCACGATCACCGTCAGCTCTCGCTCAATCCCGGCGTGCAAAAGGAACCACTGGCCGACGGCGACGATGACATAGAACAGCGGCGAGAGACACAAGCGCTGGAGCTGGATCGTCGTCGCGTCGCGGAGGAACGAGATCTCGGGCTTGGCGGGCACCGGGGTGTGGGTCGGAGCCGACGCGCGCGAGGGCGCTTCGGGGGTGGATGTCGCCGGGGTCGAAGTCTCGCCGGCGGCCTGGTCGCTGCGCTGCGGCCCGTGCTGCAGGAAGTGCGGGATGTCCGACAGGTGCGGAAGCTGCGGGTTGAGCACGCCCGCCGCGGCGTCCTTGATCATCGCGAGACTCGGCGGCGGGGCGGCGTCGATCACCTGCTCATACTTCTCAATCAAGCCCTGCGACCGCCGCCACCGGCGAGGCCAGTGGTTGGCAAACCAGTGCAACGTCACGGCGACGAAGAGATCGATGAGCCAGTCGGAGGTGAGCGTGATCACCACGATCAGCGTCGTGTGCGAGTCGTCAACGCCGAGGTAACGCGAGAAATGCACCACCACCACCGTCCCGGCGATCGCGACCAGCGACGCGACCGTGATGTTCACGTTGATGTTGACGACTCGCTTGGCGTATTGGCGTTTCAGCCACTGGTACATTCATCGCATCGTAGACGGATGGTGTCGGTCAAAAAGAAAGCGGCCGACCCGGAGGGGTCGGCCGCGTGTGTGTGAATGGGAGATGAGGAGGATCAGTGAGTCTGCGACCCGGCTCGGAGAGCCGGGCTACCGGGCTACCCGATCACTTCTTGAGGACCATGCCCTCGGGCAGGGTCATGCCCAGGTCCAGGCCCATGTCGTTGAGCTTCTTCTTGACCTCACGCAGCGACGTGCGGCCGAAGGAGCGGACCTTGAGCAGGTCCTGCTCCGTACGAGTGACCAGGTCGCTGACGATGTTGATCTGCGCCGACTCCAGGCAGTTGCTGGCGCGGACCGACAGATCCAGCTCGCCCACGGGCATGTTGAGCTTGCGGATGAGCTCTTCGTCCACCGAAGCCGCCGCGGCGGCCTCCTCGCTTACGCGCTGCTCGCCGATCTCGAAGTACTGCACGAAGGCGTTGAGGTGCTTGCGGTTGATCTTCGCGGCCTCGACCAAGGCCATCTCAGGCGAGATGGTGCCGTTGGTCCAGACTTCCATCACGAGCTTGTCGTAGTTGGTCTTCTGACCGACGCGCGTCTCCTCGACGAGGTAGCGCACGCGCTGCACGGGGCTGTACATCGCGTCCAGCGGCATCACGCCGATCTCCTGCTCTTCGCCGGAGTTGTAGCGCTCGGTGGCCGGGACATAGCCGCGGCCCTTTTCGACGCGCATCTCCATCTCGAAGTCGATCTTGTCCGTCAACGTCGCAAGGACCAGTTCCTTGTTCATGATCGTGACCGAGGCGTCGGACTCGATGAGCTCGGCGGTGACCTCGCCGGGGCCGCGGGCGGCGACCTTGATCGTCTTGGGCTCGTCGCTATCGAGCTTGACGACGAGGCTCTTGACGTTGAGCACGATGTCGGTGACGTCCTCAAGCACGCCCGGGAGCGTGCTGAACTCGTGCTGCACGCCCTTGATCTTCAGCGTCGTGAGCGACGCGCCCTCAAGGGCCGAGAGCAGAATGCGGCGGAGCGAGTTGCCGACGGTGGTGCCGAAGCCGCGCTCGAACGGCTCGATCGTGAACTTCGCGTAGGTCGGCCCCTTGGAACGGGGATCGACGGAAATACGAGACGGCAGTTCGAGCCCACGCCACTTGATGCGCATTGTGTGATC
Source organism: Phycisphaerales bacterium (assembly GCA_019747615.1). The sequence continues at coordinate 112 of JAIEQQ010000467.1, read as the reverse complement.
CTTCAAAATCTGCGGCAACCAGAAAGGCCGTTCCCAAAACCCGGTCATCAGCCCCCGACGTGCCGCGTCGAGGGAGGCTTTCTCTCCGGGAGGGAGTGAGGGGGATTATTGG
>JAIEQQ010000462.1 GCA_019747615.1 Phycisphaerales bacterium | reverse complement strand
CAGCGGGGGATGGGAAATCGCGAGTCGCGAGCGGGAAGGCGGGGGCGTGGCTTCTGCTGAAGGCTGATGGCGGGCGGCTGTGGGCTTCCTTAGGCTGCCTCGCTCTGCGTGTCGTCCACTTCGACGGTGCCGGCGACACCATCGCGGGTGACCAGGAAGAACTCGGGCGTGATCGGGTAGGGCAGGCGGCGGTAGTCCTCTTGGATCCGGTTGGTGAGGCGCTGCAGGAAGGGCTCGGGGGTGATGCTCATGGCGACGAACATGTCGCGAGCCGGCGTGGCCACGTAGAAGTTCTGGCCAAGGCGCGGCGCGAGCTTGCTGTACATCGAGCCCAGGAGCAGACGCGCGGCGTCGTAGCCGTCTTGCTCGGCGACGATGATCGCCTTGCCGCCCTCCTTGCTGGTGACGACCTGCAGCTCGATCTCGCGAGAGAGCTGCTGGAGGTTCTCGCGGGCCAGCTCGTCCAGATCCTCGGCGCACACGCGCCAGCGGATCATCTGCTCGGCGGTGACGCTCACGGTCATCTGCGGCATATCGATCACAAAGACGATCACGGTGCCGTTGACGAATGGCACGTGCGCCACTTGCTCGCGGTTGAGGTGATCGAAGATCGTCGCCGGCTGGATGCGCGGCATCACGCGATGGCGCAGCATGTCAAAGCCCATCGTGTTGATCGACGCCGCCTCGCCGGAGAAGAGCTGATCGAGGTAGTGCTCGATGATCTCCTGCCCGCGGCTGGGGTCGTGCTTCACCAGTCGGAAGAGATTGTCCAGGTCCAGCCGCCGCCCGTTGACGATCATCTCACGCGGGCCGGTGAGCTCCACGGTGTAGTCGGGTTGGATCTGGCGGAGCATGATCGCCACTCGCTCAGCAAACGCTTCCGGTTCCGGCGGCATCTTGGCCATGTGTGATAACCCTGTTGCTCAACGCGATGCCGCCGATCGGAATGATCGTCGGCCCGCCCTGAGCAAAGTCGCTGCGGGAGCGCGTCGGTAAGAGCCCCGACGCGTGGGGCCGGAACGCAGAGTGCGTCCCGCTCCTCACATCGACATCGGAGTGTTCGTCGGCAAGCGTTGGTCGGTTCCGCTGAACGCAATTGCGCGCGGCGCGACCGCATAAGCGTTCGAGGACATCGATCTGATAGGGGCGCGCGTCCGCGTAAGTGTGATCGCGCGATCACGCGCGAGAAACGCGGCGCAACGTCATGCGGAAAATCACGTGATCCAAAAAAGAAAGCGAGGGAGAGAGGACCAGCCCACATGGTCCACTCGACCCTCGTTTCTCGGACGCCAACACAGCGCCCAGGTTCGACTTTTTCGCCCGCTGAAGCTCGCCTCTCGGCCAGCCCACTCCGTGTGCTCGTTGGCTTGCTCTCCCAGCAATCTCCAACTCGGGACTTGAATCTCTCAATCTCTGCCAGCGGGGCTCGCTCTGACGTCTCCGAGTTGGTGCATCCGATGGATGCGATTCGGGGACGTCAGACCGGGTCCAATCGAAGCGAAAGCATCGTTCATGTGCAATCATCGTGCCAGGCGAGGAAGCGACGGTCTTGAAGTCGCCGTCGGCGTCGTTGACAGAATCTGCGCATTCACAATGACATCTCGCAGTAAAAATAGGGAATAGTCATTGTTAAAGACCAAATGATGCTGTATCATCATTGTGGTGCTTTGCTCGATCGGATAGTTCTATAAGACTTCGGAGGCATTGATGGCTGACATTTCCGCAGCTTTGGCGTTTGCTGCGATCGCGGGGGTCGGCGTGGTGTTCGTTGATCGTCAGGGCTTTGTGGTTGAGATGAGCGACGCCGCGGCGGTGCTTTTGGGCAACACGACGACGGCGAGCGGCGGGGTTGGGGGGGTAGGGGGTGAGGCGGCGGTGGCGGGGCCACGCCAGGCGCTCACGGCGTGGCTGGACGGCGTTGCAGGGTTCTTGGGGCGTTTGGACGAACTGGGGGGCGAGGCGACGCTCCGGGCGGTCTCGGTGCGGCGGTCGCTTCGCGCGACGCACGTGGACATCGTCGCCCGCCCGTATGCCTGGACGCCGATTGACGGCGAGGCTGGTGGCGGGAGCGATAGGGGGGATGGGCTGGCGCGTGCTGCGTGGGTGCTGGTGTTGACCGATGCCACGGGGCGCGTTGCGGCGGAGGGCGAGGCGTCGCGGCTCCGGGCGCAGATCGCGGCCGGCGAGCGCGTGACCCAGGAGTGGAACCAGGGTGAGGACGCAAGGACCGGCGGAGATCGCGCCGCGGCGCGTGATCCGTATCGCATGGTCGGGGCGTCGCCGGCGCTCAAGCGCGTGAAGGATCAGGTGGCGCGCGTGGCCAAGACGAGCGCGACGGTGCTGATTGCTGGCGAGACGGGCGCGGGCAAGGAACTTGTGGCCCGATCGGTGCATCAGTTGTCGAATCGGCAGTCGCAGTCGTTTGTGGCGGTGAACTGTGCCGCGATGCCGGAGTCGCTGATTGAGTCTGAGTTGTTCGGGCACGAGCGCGGGGCGTTCACGGGTGCGGATAAGCGGCGCGCGGGGAAGTTTGAGCTTGCCGACGGCGGGACGCTTTTCTTGGACGAGATCGCGGAGTTGCCATTGCAGAGTCAGGCGAAGCTGCTGCGCGTGCTCCAGGATGGCGCGTTCGAGCGCGTTGGTGGCATGGAGACGCTGAAGGTGGATGTGCGGCTGGTGGCGGCGACGCACCGGGATCTGGCGCGGCTCGTTGAGCGTGGGCGGTTTCGCGAGGACTTGTTCTATCGGTTGAACGTCTTCAAGATCCATGTTCCGCCATTGCGGGAGCGGAAGGAGGATCTGCGGCTGCTCGTTGAGCACATTCACGAGCGCGTGGCGGAGCGGATGGGGCGGCCGGTGCTGGCGTTGTCCGAGCGGTCGCTCCGCCGTGTGATGGCGTACTCGTGGCCGGGCAATGTGCGCGAGCTTTCGAACGCGGTGGAGCGAGCGACGTTGCTGGCGGAGGGCAATGAGCTGGAGGTTGAGCTGCCCGAGTCGCCCCTGAAGGAGCTGCCGGGGATGGGGCCGAGCGGTTTGGCGACGGCGGTTGGTGGAGTGGGCGGGGAGCGGGGCTCGGCGACGCGCGACATCCTGCTTGATCTGACGCTGGAGCAGCTTCAGCGGTTGCATATCACGCACGCGCTGGAGTCCAGCGGGTATCAGGTGTTTGGCGAGGGTGGCGCGGCGGCGAAGCTGGATATCAATCCGTACACGTTGCTGAGTCGGATGGATCGGTACGGGATTCCGAGGCCGCGGCAGATGAAGCGGGAGCGGAAGGCGGGATCGTGAAGGCGAACGTGAACATGAACATGAACATGAACATGAACATGAACATGAAAAGGACGGCGACGGACGTTCGCGGTTCTTCAGGTGCACTGGCGGGGACGGGGGATTGGTGGGGCGGCGGGGGCTGGTTGTTGTTGTTGTTGACGGCCTTGTGGGACCGCCCGATCCCGGCCGCCCGTT
>JAIEQQ010000049.1 GCA_019747615.1 Phycisphaerales bacterium | reverse complement strand
TGAACATCCCGGCATAGGTGTCAGCGCCGGAGCCCGGGCCGCCGAGTGCGTCGCTGTAGAGTTCGCCGCCGATCTTGATCGGGTGCCCGCGCGCGGCGCAGCCCTCGACCAGCGCCTGAATGGTCTTCGGCGGTACGCTGGTCTCGACGAACACCGCACCGATCTTGCGTTTCACGAGCGTGTCGATCAGCGCGTTCATGTCGCGCAGGCCCGCCTCGCTGTCGGTGCTGACGCCTTGGACCGCGAGTACTTCAACGCCGTAGGCACGCCCGAAGTAGCCGAAGGCGTCGTGCGCCGTGACCAGGACTCGCCGATCTGGGGGGATCTGCGCCAGCCGCTTGATCGCCCATTGATGCAGTGCTGCGAACTCAGACGACAGCGTCGCGGCCGACGCGGTGAACCGCTCGCGCCCGGCCGGATCGAGCTTGGTCAGCTCGTCGCGCACGCGATCGCCCGCCAGCGCCCAGAGCGATGCATCCATCCACACGTGCGGGTCGCTGGCGTACTTGCCGTCGAACTTCAATCGCTTGTCCGAAGGCACCGCCTCGGCCACTGCGACGACGGGCTTGGCGCGGGCCATCGCCTCGATGGGCTCGATCATGCGGCCCTCAAGATGCAGTCCGCTGTAGAACACCAGGGCGGCGCTCTCGAGCGATCGCACATCGCCGGGCGTTGCTTTGTACAGATGAGGATCCACACCCGGGCCCATGAGCGTGCGGAGCTCGATCCGGTCGCCGCCGATCGCGCGGGCAAGATCGGCCACCATGCCGGTGGTACACACGACCACGGGCTTGCCGCCGGCCGCCCTGGGGGATCCGCTCCGGTCACAGGCCGCGAGCGTGCTGGCCGCCAGGAGCAGGAAGCAGGTGGTCAGAACGCGCAGGAGGTTGGCGTGGCAATGGCCGGTCGCAAACCTGCCAGCAGACCGTCGACCGGTGAGAAGCTGAATCGTGCTGAAGAATGTAGCCATGGCTACATAGTAGCATCGGCTACATCCCGCGCGTTCGTTGACCTTGGCAGGGCTGGCCAGGGCGTGGAGATTTCAGGGTTGATTGCTGGCCGTCGCCCACGATTCGTCGTGAACGTTGTCGCGTCGGGATTCTCGATTGGCTTGTGTTTGGTTTTTCGCGACTAGGGGAACTCTGTAGGCCGAGCACGGCCTCAGCGCCCGACGCAGTCCCTAAACAGGGCCTTTCTGCGGGATTCCCATGGAACTGACGCGGGTTGCCTTGCCCGAGTTGACCCGGTCGATGGGCCGGTCGATAGACAGTCGGAGGAGATTCTGACCATGACACCAAGCACCGAGCCGATCCTGAGCGAATATGCCAACGACGCCGAGATGGCCGAACTCGTGGATATGTTTGTGACCGAGATGCCTGACCGCGTTCAGGGCCTCCTGAACTCCTGGAGCGAGCAGAAGCTGGACGAGGTCAGCCGATACGCCCACCAACTCAAGGGGGCATGTGGCGGATACGGGTTCCCGACGCTCAGCACCGCCGCGGCGGACCTTGAGCGGACGCTCCACGCGCTGGCCGAGGGCAGCAGCCAGGCCAGCACCGACGAACTTCGGGCGAAGTTCGATGATCTGATCCGCCTCTGCCAACGTATATCTCGATGAGGGCCGTGGCCCGACGTTGCACCGAATGCCGATTGGGTCGGCAGGACCGCACTCAATCAACGACTTTCACGGATCTCTTGTCGTTCCGGGCTCAACGTCTCGTCGCAACGATCCGATCTCTCCGCTGCGAACAGGGCATCACACGATCGCAGCGGTCCGTTCAACGAGGCTGATCTGAAGTGTCTGAAACCGAATCGAAACCTCTGGTGCTCCTGATCGATGACTCGGTGGATGTCCATCGGCTCGTCAAAGCTCGCCTGCGGAGCGAGCCCTATGACATCATTTCGTCATCGACCGCAGACGAAGGGGTCGCGGTCGCGACCGAGCAGAAGCCGACGCTCATCCTTCTAGACCTGGACATGCCCGGCTGCGATGGGTTCGAGACTCTGCGCCGCCTCAAGGCCGACAGCAAGCTCTGCAACATCGCGGTGATTATCGTCTCGGGCATCGAGAACTCGGCGGACAAGGTCACCGCGTTCGACCTGGGTGCGGTGGACTATGTGTGCAAGCCCATCGACTTCGGCGAGCTTCGCGCCCGCGTCCGCTCGGCGCTGCGCACGCAGGAGCTTTTGAACCTCCTTGCGACTCGCGCGGAGGTTGACGGCCTCACCGGCCTCGGCAACCGCCAGCAGTTCAACCGGCGCTGGGAGCAAGAGGTCTCGGCATTCCAGCGTTATGGGACGCCGCTGTCGATGATCATCTGCGACATCGACCACTTCAAGAAGATCAACGACTCGTTCGGCCATCCGGCCGGTGACGAGGTGCTGCAGGGTTTCGGCAAAGTCATCACGCAGTCGATCCGCACGACCGATATCGCCTGTCGCTTCGGCGGTGAAGAGTTCGTGGTCATCATGCCGCACACCGGCGCCTCGGATGCGCAGGTCGTCGCGGAACGAATTCGCGAGTCGCTCGCGGCGCTGAACTTCCCGCGCCATCCTGAGCATCGCGTGACGGTTTCCATCGGTGTCGCCGGGCTCTCGGGCTTGGTTCCCGGCCTGACCAAGGAACGCTGGGTCGAGTTCGCCGACAAGGCCCTCTACAGCGCCAAGCACTCTGGCCGCAATCGCGTGGTCATCGCGGACATGCAGGCCGTTGCGCCGACGCTGACTCCCGCCAAGGCCAGTTGAAAACCCAACGCCTTTGATCGCTCCGCCGCTGAACCGCGTCGCCCGCTCAAGTTGGCGAGCTGGCATGCTGCCGCGCGAGTCGTCCGATGCGCCGAGAGAGCATCAGGCTGCGCACGCCGAGCCAGATAAACCGAGGCGCGTGGACAAAGAACGTGTAGAGATACGCGACACCCAGACCGTACGCCTCGTCGGTAAACAGCAAAAGTCCGACGCAGATCAGCAGCACCCACGCGACACACAGGCCGTGCCAGCCGATCGTGACGCCGAAGAAGAGCCTCCCGGCCAGCCCTCGCCCCGTCTGCGAGATCGCATCGCTGACTCGCCGATGGGTGCGAGCGGTGTTCAAGATCAGCACGAAGTTGGCGATCGCCGCGATCGCCAGCGGCACACCGATGACGCTCTCGCTCAACTCCGCGAATACGGCCACGCCGATCGCCATCAGCGAAACTCCGCCAGCGACGATCGTCGCAACGAACGAGCGCCGCGACAGAATATCTGCGCCGGCAAGGAGCGCCGCCCCGACCAGAAACGACACTCCGGTGACAACAAGGATTGCCACGGAGCCAACGTCTCCGAGCGCAAACGAGACGAAAAACGCCAGCGCCGCCAGCGGCGATACGAGCGCGTGCAGCACAAGGCCCGATTGCAGCAGCAATGGCCGCGTCAACCATCGCCCGGTCTCCGCCGCCCACCGCACGCTGCGTTCGATCGGCGTGTT
>JAIEQQ010000007.1 GCA_019747615.1 Phycisphaerales bacterium | reverse complement strand
GATGCCGGTGCCGTCTTGGGTGACGCCGCCCTGCGAGGAAAGGCGAACGGTGTTGGCGTTGCCGACGTTGATCGCCGCGCCGACAAACAGAGCACCACCGGGACCGGAGGTGATGAGAACATCACCGGCGTTGGTCGTGACGCCGCTGAGGTCGGCGCCAGCGTTGAATCCCGCCGGCCCGCCGCCGACAAGGGCGATACCCAAGCCGTTCGTATCGGTGTAGCCGATCGTCCCGGTCGCAAAGGTATTGCTCGCCGCGAGGCCGAGGATCGCGTTGGTGCCGAGCGTCAGGGCGATGTCGCCGGCGGTCGTGTTCAGGGCCGCGAGGGCGGTGGCGGCGATCCCGCCGGTCGCGGTCTGGGCGATGCCGCCGGAGGACTGCAGGCGGAAGATGCCGCCGGACAGGTTGGTGGCGGTGGTCAGGTTGATCGGCGCGGTGGTCGAGGTGTTGAGCAGGAAGGCGTCGCCGTTGCCGGTGGTGGTCAGGCCCGCGAGCGCGAGGCCGCCGTTGAAGAACGCCGGGCCAGCGGCGATGGTGCCGAGCGTGAGACCCGCGTTCGAGCCCAGCGCGAACGTGCCGGTCGCGAAGTCGTTTCGAGCCGCGAAGGTGCTGACCGCGTTCGTCGCGGTGGTCAGATCGACGTTGCCCGCGGTTGCGTTCAGAACGCCGAGGTTCTGCGCCGTGATGACGCCCGCGGCGGCTTGGCCGATGCCGCCCTGCGAGGAGAGGCGAACAGTGCCGGTCGCGGTCGCGTTCACCGGCTGATTCAGCGTGAGCGCGCCGCCCGCGCCGCTGACGAGGTTGATCGTCTGGGTCGCGCCAGCGACGACGCCGTTGATGGCGGCGCCGCCGTTAAAGATCGCATACGCCGCGTTGTCGAGCGACGCGACGATGAGGCCGTTGGAATCGCGAATGTTGGTCACGCCGAAGGCGGTGTTGCGAGACGAAACCGAGCCGATGGCGTTGCCGACGTTGTCAACGATGATGTCGTCGAAGTCGGTGTTGACCAGGCCGAGGTTCGCGGCAGTGATTGTGCCGGCATTCTGGTCAATGCCGCCCTGAGCACTGAGGCGCACCGTGCCGGTGCCAGCGGCGATCGCCGAGTCGATCGTCAGGATCGCGGCACCAGCTCCGGGGGTCGAGTCGTTGGTGACGATCGTGATGTTGCCGTTGTTGGTCGAGACGCCGCTGAGCGTTGCGCCGCCGTTGAAGAGCGCCGCGATGCCGGTCACATCTGTGACCGTGATGCCGTCGGTATCAAGGATGATGATCTCGGCGTTCGCGGCGGTGTTGCTGGCGGCAAGACCTGTGATGCTGACACCGGCGACATCGAGCAGGACATCGCCGACAGTGTTGGTGAGGCCGAGCGAGCTGGCGGTGATCAAACCGTTCGCGCCCTGGCCGATGCCACTGGTGGAGACGAGGCGGACGGTACCGCCGGCTGCGCTGATCTGCTCGTTGATGGTGAGGGCCGTGCCAGCGCCGCCGCTGGAGATGAGCACATCGCCGTTGGCGCCGATCTGCACACCCGTGAGGGCGGCACCAGCGTTGAACCCGGGAAGTGCCGTCACCGAGCCGATGGTGATCGGCGAGACGGAGCGAACGCGGAACTGGCGGGCGTTGGCTTGGATGCGCCCCGCCAGCGTGCGGAAGGTGTTGCCCTCGGTCAGAAGGATGTTGTTCGACGCGGCGCCGATCGACACCACGCCCAGCGTGTTCGTGGTGATCAGACCCACTGCGTCCTGCGTGATCGTGCCCGTCGCACCAAGACGGACGATCGACGCGGCGTTCGTGCCGTTGTTCACCGCTTGGTTGAGCGTGAGCGTCTGGCCCGAGCCGCCGACGGTCAGCAAGATCGAGCCGAAGCCCGCGGTCGTGACGCCCGCGGTCGCGCCGGCGAACGGCACGGTGAGCGCCGCAGCGGGGACACTCGTCACCACAAGCGACTGGTTGCTATTGAAGCCGACGGTGCCGGTCGCGAAGGAGTTGGCCAGGGCGACGTTCGAGACGGCGTTCGCCAAGGAGAGATCGATGTTGCCCGAGGTCGCGAGGTTGCGAGCCGCGAGGGTGTTGGCGGTGATGATTCCGGAGCCGGACTGCGCCACGCCGCCGGAAGCGGCGGAGAGGCGGACGATGCCCGCAGCGCCAGCGCCGGCGTTGACCGCCTGCGTGAGGCTCAACGCGCCGCCGGAGTTGACGAGTGTGATCGGGCCAACGTTCGCGGTCAGGCCGCTGACGGCGACGCCGCCGTTGAAGCCAGCCAAGAGCGCGACGGTGCCGACAGTCATACCCGCGGCGTTGCTGCCGGCGATCTCGACGCTGCCACCGGCGAAGCTGTTGTTGGCCGCGATGGTGCCTAGAGAGCCGGCACCGTTGACGACGATGTTGCCCGCGGTCGCGTTGACGAACGCGGCGTTGGTCGCGTTGACCGCGCCGGTCATCGTGGTGCCGCCGACGGACGCGACGCGGAGGTTTGCACCGCTGACCGTTCCGCCGCCGGAGAACGCGACGGTCCCAGTCATGTTGAGCAGGATGTTGCCAGCCGCGGCGGGGTTCGCTGCACCGGTGCGCAGGTTGCCAGCGGCTTGCGAGTAGTTGATGCCGCTGACCGAGATGTTGCCGCCGACGGTCGTCAGACCGGCGCCGTTGACGGTCACGTTGCCGGTGTGTGTGATGTTGATCGGGGCAGCGCCCGTGGCGGTCACGGCACCGGCGAAGGTGGTGCCGGTGGATGTGAACGTGCCGGCGTTGAGGCTGGCGCTAGTGATCGAGGCCGGACCGGCGGTGGTCAGCGTGATGTTGCCGCCAGTGGTGGAGACGTTGCCGAGCGACAGGCCGCCGGTGCCAACACCGTTCGTGAAGACGAAGTTGCCGCCGCTGACGTTCGCGGCGGAGATGGTGTTGGTGGTGGTGGTGAACGAGATCGAACCCGCCGCGCCGGTGGTGCGGAGCGTGAGCGTGTTTGGCGAGACAAGATTCGAGAAGGTGAATGTGCCGCCGCCGATCGTGTCAAAGACAATTGAGGTTGCCGCTTCGAGGACGACGCTCGTATTCAAGAGGGCGGCGTTGACTGAGAGGTACGAAACGGTCTCGTTCGGGCCACCGGTGCCTGCCAAGATGGTGGGCAAGTTCGCATCGAGCGTGCCGGTGGTGATCGGGATATCGGAGATGGTCAGGACGTTCGGGTCCAGCAGCAGCGTGCCGAAGGTGTCGGGCTGCCCGCCGCGCAGGTTGATGTCAGTGGAGTAGAAGCCGAGCTGATTCGCCGAAGAGATTTCAGCGAAGCCGCCGTTGCCGGTGCCCGCGCCGGTAGCGCTCAGCGAACCGGCGAACCAGGTCCAGTCGTTGGACCAGATCGCGATGGCTCCGCCATGGCCGGATTCGATCGCATCGGCAGAGAGTGAGCTGTTGCGAGAGACGATCGTGGTCTGGCTGTTGCGGATGTCAGACTCGAGGCCGGC
>JAIEQQ010000402.1 GCA_019747615.1 Phycisphaerales bacterium | reverse complement strand
TTGCCTTCCTCAGCCGAGGAGAACTCGACGAAACCGAAGCCGCGGGGGCGGCCGGTCTCGCGATCCATGACGAGGCTCGCGCTGGTGACGTTGCCGTGGGCCGAGAAGAGCTCGCGAAGCTGATCCTCAGTGGTCTTGAACGAGAGATTACCGACGTAAAGCTTCATGTGCTTCACCTTGAACCCGAGACTGTTTACGATTCCGCTGCTTGAACTCGGGCGGGCCAAAGCGTCGGGAAACCTGAAGGACTCGACCGACATGGCCAGGGTCTAAGCAGGAGACAAAGGAAGCATACACCCTGTTGCCCGCTTTGTCACCCCAATTCCACGCTTTCTTGGTGTGGGCCCCGCCCCGGCCTTGGAAAGGTCGCTGGTACCCGCGCTTTGCGTTCGCCGGCCGAAACCGAACATTCTGGGCCTTTTTGGCTGTTTTTTCGCGATTGTCCCCTTCACGACCGGACAAACTGTACACCAATCACCCCCACACCACGCACACGCCCGCAGCGCGACGTGATTCCGCTGGAATCGCCCCCTCTCCCCGAAATCCCCGCCACACCGAGTTCGCAACCATCAGACGGTAAACTCGCGGCGTATGTCCACTCAACTCAACCCCATGCAACGACCCGCGACACTCCCGCCCACATTCGGCAGAAGCGGTGCGATGAGATCTTCTGGCAACGCTGAGTCTTTCAGCATCCATGGCCTGAGCATCCTCCTGTTGCTGGGCTTGCTCGGGCTGTGCGCGTACATCGTGTACTACCGCCTGAACATCAACATTCCCGGCGCGGTCAGCACGATGTCGCAGAGCAAAGTGATCGTGACGTATGTGACGATCGCGCTCGTCGTCGCGGGCGTCGCCGGGGGCATCGGTGCGCTGGTCTATTTGGTCTCCAAACGCTCGGTGGCGGCGGCCAACCTCGCCATCTCATTGGTCTTGCTCCTGGCCATCGGCACACTCGGCTACTCGCTCTACAACAACATGCAGTCAGTCGAGGCGATGCGGCAACGCGCCGCCGCCGGCAACGCGCGAACGACAGCTCCGGGCACGTCTGGCGCCGCTGCGACGCCGAACCCGCGGACACCGACGCCCCCGCCAGCGCGGCTAAACATCCCCACACCGCCGGCGATGCCCGGCCTGCAGCCGGCGCCAACCCCCCCCACACCCACGCCCGCGCCAATCACGCCGAACACGCCGCGGCCCGCTCCGGCACCGACGCAGCCGAAGTCGGAAGACCCGGCGATTGCGACGACGATCGAAGCGTTTGAGAAGGAGTTGGACGGGCAGATCGAGTCGCTGGCGGCGCAGGCCGCGAGCGTTTTGCCGCAGTTCGCCAAGCGCCCAGCGCGTGATCGCGTCCAGCTCGAGAATCGCATCCGCGATTGCGATCTCATTGACCGCGACGCAAAGGCGGTGTCTGATCGCTTGCTCAACCCTTCGGCCGAGCTTCTGAAGCGATTGACTGATGCGGGTGTCGACTCCGCCGCTGCCGGCAAGGCGGCGAACATCTTCGGTGCCGCCGGAGCACGTCGCCCGATGTTGCACCCGCTGGCCCGCGTCGGCTTCATCGCTGACGCCGCGCGAGACGAAGCGAAGCTGCTGCTGGACAACTACAACTCGTGGCGCATTGAGCGCAACGAGATCGAGTCCAAGGACTTTGCGATCAAGTCGCGCCTTCGCGGCGCGCGATCGCGAACCGAGGCGATGACGCGCGACATTGACGAGATCGTCAGCGCCCTGCGAGGGAAGTGACCCGGGCCGATCGTCTTCGAGTCGATCGCACGGGAGCAAGACTCACCGCACCACGCGCGGCGCACGACGCCCCACATACTTCCTCGCCAAGCTCGCGGCACCCAAGAGCCCCGCGTCGGCTTCGAGTTCGGTCTTCACCACCTCGACCTTCTTCGCCACGCTCGGGAACGCGTGGAGATGAACACTCCGCCGCACGAGGGCGACGAGGCGCTCGCCCATCGCTTCAGTGAGGCCGCCGCCGATGACCACGCGCTGCAGGCCCAGCGCCGTGACCATGTTGGCGATGCCGATGCCGAGGTTGTGCGCGGCGTCTTCGACGACGTCGAGCGTCACGCGGTCCTTGCGATCAAAGGCCATGGCGACCACGCGGGCCTTGACGTCGGTCAGGTCGTTGTCGGCGAGCTTGGGCACGATCGACTTGTGATTGGTGCGGATGAGCGTGAGGATGCGCCCGACGATGGAGGTGCGGGAGCAGTTGTTCTCGATCGAGCGCGAGCCGGGGGGCATGTGGGGGAAGAGGGTCATGTGGCCGACTTCGCCGGCGGTGTTGGTGTGGCCGTGGTACAGCTCGTTGCGGAGGATGAGGCCGCCGCCGATGCCGGTGCCGATCCAGACGCCCATGAGCTCGGAGCAGCCGCGGCCGGCGCCGAGCTGGTGCTCGCCGTAGATCGCCGAGCGCACGTCGTTATCGACATAGACCGGGCGGCCAACGCGCTTGGCCAGGGTGCTGGCGAGCGGGACGTGGTTCCATCGCAGGTTGGGTGCTTCGAGCACGACGCCGGTCAACGGGTCGATCGCGCCCGGCGCGCCGATGCCCACCGCCAGGAGCGATTTGGTCGGCACCTTGGCCTCGTCGCAGGCCTCTTGGATACCGTCGAAGATGCGCTGGATGACTTTCGCGGCGCCCTCTTCGGCGCGTGTCTTCTTCTTGGATCGCCCGAGGATCTTGCCGCTGACATCGACCACGCCGATCTGCATGTTCGTGCCGCCGAGGTCGATTCCGATCACCGGACGCAGGTTCGCTTTGGCCATGGCTACAGGGTCGGACGCGCGGCGGGCAAACTCAAGTGATCTGTGCGAATTTCATCATCGGCGACGCCCGCTGCCACAGCGGACGCCCATCGCGTAGACTGGCGAGGGTCGCGGGGGCGGAGGGGCGGGGGCGAGGGTCTTGGGGGCGGAGCAGGCGCGTGATCAAGTACCTCGGTTCAAAGCGGCTGTTGATCCCGGCGATCGTTGACGCCCTGGCACAGGTGCACGGCGCTCGCTCGGTGATCGATCTGTTCTCCGGGACATCGCGCGTGGGCCACGCGCTGAAGCGCGCGGGGTATCGGGTGCTGGCCAACGACCACAACGCGTACGCAGCGACGCTGGCGCGGTGTTACGTGGAGGCCGACTCGCCGGACGTGATCGCCGATGCAGAGTTGCTGGCCCGCGAGTTCAACGCGCTGGCCGGCGAGGCGGGCTACTTCACCGAGACGTTCTGCGAGCGATCGCGGTTCTTTCAACCCAAGAACGGACGGCGGATCGACGCGATCCGCGAGGCGATCACCCGAAAGTCGCTGCCGCCGGAACTGGAAGCCGTGATGCTGGTGTCGTTGATGGAGGCGGCGGACCGGGTGGACTCCACCACGGGCGTGCAGATGGCGTATCTCAAATCGTGGGCAACGCGATCGAGCAACGACTTGCAACTCCG
>JAIEQQ010000555.1 GCA_019747615.1 Phycisphaerales bacterium | reverse complement strand
CCGTGGATGACGAGGTAGATCGCCGGCGCGTCGGCGATCTCGCCGGCCTGGCGGCGTTGGAGTTCGGTGGCGATCTCGGCGATCGCGCTGGGCACGTCGCGGTACGGCACCGAACGCCCCGGCGTCTTGGCGGGCAACGCCGCCGCGACCCGATCCAAGTACCCGGCGGTTCGAGTATCGGCCGCGGAGCCATCGAGCAGCACGAAGCTCGCGGCATTCGCGGCGCTGCTTGTGTGTCCTTTGGCTGCCGCGATGTGCTGAGCCGCGATGCCGACAACCGCGACGCTGAGCATCGCCAGAGCGCTCTCCTCCTGTTGACCGACGATCAGGATGTTCGATGCGGACTGCCGCCGCAGCGTTGCCGCGACGGCGTCCTTGATCGCGACCGGATCACCGAGCCACGCCTGAACGCGCGAGGGCTGGCCGCTGCCCGCGGGTGCTGCGGCACCGCCAGCGCTGATCGCGCTGCGACCGTCCAGCAGCAGGTTCAGCGACTGATTCCGCTCCGCTCTCGCTGGCACGTTGCCCTCGAAAATGATCGCCGGCACGAGCCGACGCTGAAGCTCCGGCGTGACCCGAGCGTTGATGCGGTCCAGCGCGTCGTCGCGATCGCGATCGCTCAGCCAACTGATCTGGAAGAGCGAGTTGCCCTCCAACGCACCCGATGCGTCGTTATAGATCGCCTCGCCGGGCCGGCTCAGCAAACGAGCCGCGGCGTTGTCCTCACTGAGAATCAGATAGCTATCGGCCTCGGAACACTGCAGCGCGATGCGAACGCCCATCTGCCCCATCGTCGCGCGAGCCAGCGAGTACGCACCGCCCAGCGTCTGTGAGCCCAGGATCACATGCATGCCGAACGCACGGCCTTGTCGCACCAACCGATCCAGAAGCAGCCCCGCCTCCTGCGCGAGCTTGTCATCCTCAACGAACAACTCCTGGAACTCGTCAACGATCAGCAGCACGCGCGGCATCACCTGCGCACCGGGCACCAGCCGATACGAGCGGATGTCCTGCACGCTCGCATCACGCAGCAGTTCGCCGCGACGTTTGAGCTCGGCATCAAGCCGCCTGAGCACGCTGAGGCCAAACTCGCGCTCGGACTCGATGGCGATGACTCGCGCGTGCGGAAGGCCCGCCTGCGCGTAGCACTTGAACTCAACGCCCTTCTTGAAGTCCACCAGATACAGCTCGACTTCGTCAGGGCTGTGGCGCAGCGCGAGGTTGGTGATCATGACGTGCAGCAGAGTGCTCTTGCCCGAGCCGGTGCGCCCCGCAAGGAGCATGTGCTGGGCGGTGCCGCGCCCGAGCGTCATGGATTGCAGACGTGTCGCGCCAGCGCGACCAAGCTCGATGCTCACATCGTCGGACGTGCTGCGTGTCCACTCCTGGCCCGGCGCCGGCGAGATCATCGCGAAGGGCACCTGCACGCGCCCCGCGGCCTTTGACCGCCGGCCCACGAGCCGGACGAGGTCATTGAATCGCTCGTCCGCCGGCGGCTCAAACAACCGCAGTCCCCAGTTGGAAAGCTCAGGGTCATCAACGACGAAGCGCCCCGGCTGATCCGGCGAAGGCCGACGCCACGCCAATCGAATGGCGAGCTTCCGAAGGTCGGGCGTCGCGATGCCCTGGGGCAACTGCTGACGCGTGTCGTGCATGATGAACGTGTAGACGCCGCATTTGGGGCCGCTGGACAGAATGCTCGCCAGTCGCTTGGCGCTGTTCTCGGTAAATCCGCCAGGGAAGTCCGCGATCACCAAAAAGCGATACGGCTCGGCGACTTCGCCCGCCTTGGCGTTGTACTCCTCGATCGACGCGAACTCGTTGCGCAGGTACTTCTGGATCACCGTCTCCATGTGCTCGGTCAGGTCCGTCAATCTCGCTTCGATATGTCGCGGCTCGGTCCAGATTCGATCGGTGATCAACTGCGGGTCTGAATCCGCGAGGTGCATGAACCCGGCGAAGTTCTGACCCAGGCCGACGGGGTCGATCACCGTGATGCGCGCCTTGGCCGGCGGGAATGACAAGATCGTGCGGAGCGTCGCCGCTCGCAATGCGCTGAGGCCCGCAGCGCGAGCCTCATTGATCGCGGCCCCCGCACCGCCGACCTGCAGCAGCAGCGAGCACCGATCGGGAAGCTCCATCGCCAGCGGCAACGGGAACGCCAGCGGCAGGTCCGTCGCCAATCGGTGATCCGTCGAGACCGCGTCGGTGATTCGCGTGAGCGTGATATCCAGCTCGCCCAGCGGGATGCACGCCGGCGCAGAACCGGATTCGGGCCACGCCTCGGCGTCGGCGATCGCGTTCCAATCCGTCGTCGCCGTCGCGGCGCGAAGCTCCTGGCGGGTACGCTGCACGCGCTGCACGCCCTCGTGCCAAAGGTGTGACAGCGATTGCCAGCCGGAGGCATGGGCCGCCTCTGCGGCGGCACGCTTCGCCTCGTGACCCGCCTTCGCACTGGCGTTCACGGTACGGAATCGCTCATCCGCCTGCGAAAGACGCGCGCGGCGCTCGCCCTCGGCAATGCGGATCGACTCGGCTCGCTGCTCGGCGAGCCGGACGAGATCTTCGCGAAGGCTGATCTCAAGCTCGGCGCGTTTCTGTTGATACGCCCCGTTCGCGGCGGTCGCGATCGTCTCACTCTTGGCTCGGGCCTGCTTCACCTCACGATCGCGCTGCGAACGAATCTCCTCCTCCTGCTGACGCCGATCCTCATCGGCCCGCTGTAGCAAGCTCTCGCCGATCGCGCGAGTCGTCAGCACGCGCCGCACGAACGCAGCCCCCTGGGCCATGAGCCGCCGCCGCTGACTGCGACGAACCAGCTCGCACGCGACGGTGACGCCCACGAGCGCCGCGACGCCGCCGCCAATCGCCAGCGCATCAACTTCCATCGCGCGCGTCGCGACAATCGCGCCGCCAGCGATCACACTGGCGATCACGCCGTAGACCGCCGGCAGCGGTGAGACAAACGCCTTGGGCAATCGCTGCGAGAGTAGTACGCCAGCGCTGGTGATGACGTCTTGAGCCGCGGCGTTGAATTGCTCGGCCAGCTCGCGAGCGCTCGCAGGCTCGACAACATCGGACGCGACGCCGCTGGCCCACGGGCGTGGTGCGCTTCGGCTGGCACCCAGCAGCACCGCCAGTTCGAGCTCGACCCGTGAGGCGAACGCGTCGCTGTCGCGCTGCCGCCGCTCGACCTCCGCCCGAAGCTTGGCCACCGCGGCTCCCGGCTTGTCGATGCTCGTGTCGTGGATCGTCTCAGCCATCCACACCGCTTCGGTCATCGCCTTCTTCGCAGCCTGCACATCGCTCTCGCCCCGCTCGCGAATCGCCCCCTTCTCGGCTTCGAACGTGCGTTTGGCCAGCGCGATCGCTTCGTCGCCGGCGGTCTTGGCGTCGCTCAGCGAACGATCGCCCTCATGTCGGATGGTGTTGAGCTCGTTCTCA
>JAIEQQ010000476.1 GCA_019747615.1 Phycisphaerales bacterium | reverse complement strand
CGAGCAAACCAGCGGGCTTTGATCCTGGCACGCGCGTCGCCTTTGGGAGCGGCGCCGGCGGCTCGCTGTTCTCTACGCCGTGCTCGATCTCACTGGCGGTCGCCCCGAACGCGACTCGCGATGACGCCATCGAGCCGCCAGCCGGAGTACGCGGGGCCTCGAGGGCTCGCGCCGATGATTCGATCGGCGCGCGGCCGGGGATCTTGATCGTCGCAGTGATCGACGTGTGCTCCAGTCCAGCAGACGCGACCGGCGAGTGCACGCGAGGCGTCGCGAACCGCTTGCGCAGCACCGCCATCAGCGTCAGCGGCTCCAGCGTCCGCGGATTGTCAGGTCGGAAATACACTTCGGGCGTCTCCGTCGGTGTCCGCACGGGCAGCACGCTGACGCGGCCGTTCGCTCCCTGCAGCTTCGCAGCCACGACTTCGGGATCGTGCGTGCGGATGATGACGTCCGGCTCCTTGACGGTGATCGAGCGGATGCTCAGATCACGCGCGCCGATGCGCACGTCCGCCAAATCAAGCAGCCGCTGACATCCTGGCGGGATCTCGCCATAGGCAGCGCACAAGTCGGCCTCGACCTTGCTGAGCTGCTCGGGCGACGAGGCCATCGCGATGCGGCGATACGCCTCAAGCCGCCGGATGTCTGCGGGGATGTAGGGCTTGGGGATGCAGCCGACGACGCCGATCTCCACGACGGTCTCGCTCGGAGCAGCAGTCGTCTCGTTGCGGAGCTCCTTCACCGCTTTGTCGAGCAACTGGCAGAACATGTCGTAGCCCACGGCTGCGATGTGGCCGGATTGCTCGGGGCCGAGGATGTTGCCGGCGCCGCGAATCTCCAGATCTCGCATGGCGATCTTGAAGCCGGCGCCGAGCATGGAGTATTCCTCGATCGCTTTCAATCGCTTCTTCGCGGGCTCCTTGAGCGGGCGATCCTGAGGCGTCAGGAGGTAGCAGTAGCCGCGGTTCTTGGCGCGTCCGACGCGCCCCCGGAGCTGGTGCAGTTCCGCGAGGCCGAAGCGATCGGCGTCGTTGATGATGATGGTGTTGGCGGTGGGGATATCGATGCCGGATTCGATGATCGTGGTGCAGACCAGGATGTCGGCCTGGCGGCGCATGAAGGTGAGCATGACCTGTTCGAGTTCGCCATCGGGCATCTGGCCGTGGCCGATGACGATGCGAGCGTCGGGCGCGAGGCGATGAACATCATCAGCGACCGAGCGGATGTTGTGCACGCGGTTGTGAACGAAGAAGACTTGGCCCTCGCGCGCAAGCTCTCGCGCGATGATCTGCTTCAGTCGCGTCTCGCTGTAAGGGCACACATCGGTGACCACGGCACGCCGATCCGTCGGTGCGGTTGCCAGCGAAGAGATGTCGCGTAGGCCCAGCATGCTCATGTGCAGCGTGCGCGGGATCGGCGTGGCGCTCAGCGTCAGCACGTCAACGGTCATCCGCAGTGCGAGCAATCGCTCCTTGTGCTCAACGCCGAAGCGTTGCTCCTCGTCGATGATCACCGCTCCGAGGTCAGCGAACTTCACGTCCTTACTGAGCAGCCGATGGGTTCCGATGACGACATCGACGCGCCCCTGCGCCACCAGTTCCAGCGTCTGGCGGATCTCCGCATCGGTCTTGAATCGCGAGAGCGAGGCGACCTTGAACGGGTAGTCCTTGAACCTCGCGGCGAATGTCCGCTCGTGCTGCTCTGCGAGCACCGTGGTCGGCACCAGCACCGCGACCTGCTTGCCGAACTCCACCGCCTTGAACGCGGCGCGAATCGCCAGCTCCGTCTTGCCGTAGCCGACGTCGCCGCAGAGCAGGCGGTCCATCGGCCTGGGCGAACACATGTCTTTCTTGATGTCCGCCAGCGCCGCGATCTGGTCCTCGGTCTCGTCGTACGGGAACTCCGCCTCGAACTCCGCCTGCCACTTGGTGTCGGCCGGATATCGAATACCCGGCATCGCCTCGCGCCCGGCCCGAACACGCAGCAACGCCCCGGCCAGATCTTTCACGCTGTCCTTGACGCGCTCTTTCTGCTTCTGCCAGCGTTGTCCGCCCAGCGTGCTGAGCTGCGGCTTGCCCTTGAATCCGCCGATGTACTTCTGCACCTGATCCGCGTTCATGCACGGCACGTGCAGCTTCGCGCCCGCATCAAACTCCAGCGTGAGAAACTCCGCAACATCGTCCGCCGACGAATCAAGCTCCGGCTCGGCCTGCGCGCTGACCTTGCGCGACCGCACGGAGGGATCGCGGAGTTGCTGGTCCAGCGATCGCTGCGAGTCCTTCACCCGCATGAAGCGCAGGCCGCTGAACAGAGCGATGCCGTGCTCGTTGT
Organism: Phycisphaerales bacterium; assembly: GCA_019747615.1. Next base: position 1,107 of record JAIEQQ010000476.1, on the reverse strand, counting down.
GCACGACGTAGTCGCCGATCTGTAGATCGAGGAACGTGTCCATCGCGCGCCCGACGCGCAGGCGTGCCCCGCCGCGCGCCCGACGTCGGACGGTGAATCGGTGCAACAGCTCGCCGTAGGGAAGCACGAGCACGCTTCCGCCATGGGTCGCCCCCTGCCAGATGAACCCGCTGGCCAGCGGAAACACGAGCGATCGCACCGCGCCGCTCGCGTCCGGCACGAACTGTGTCACCAGCTCGCGCAGCCGAGACTCCTCCGCGCCGTTCTGGCAGCACATCAGCACGCCCAACGGTCGCGACGCCGCCTCGCCATCGACCGCGCGCCCGAGCGCCATTGCTCCAAGCTCCGCAACCGCCTTCGCGGCGTCCTCATCCAGCGGCGGCACCGGGCCGACAGGCACCTCGAACGGCGCCACCCGCTCGCCACTGGCGTACTGCCCGAGGCTCGTGACCTCAATCAGCGCGCCGGACTTCTCCTGCAGAAGCTTCAGAACGCTTGGCGGGTTGAACGCGCCGCGGGCATCGCTGATGCGTTCGAAGTAGCCGCGGGCCTGCTCGGTAATCTCCATCAACTCACTGACGATCACGAGCGTGTCACGAGGTAGAAGCGTGAGGACGTTGACCGACGGGTCGTCCTTCTGCCCGGCCTGAACCGTCTCGAGCGACGCGCACACCAGCCGCACGCCCGCCAGCGCGCGGTCGGCGCCCATCGTGTCCGGGTCAATCTCCGAGACGCGATCGAGCGTGTCGCCGAAGTAGTCCAGGCGGATAGGAAGGCCGCCCATGCTGATGGCGTCTTGGCCGGGGTCGGTGGCGCTGGGGTCACCGGGGGGGAAGATGTCGAGGATCCCGCCACGCAGAGCGAACTCGCCGGGCTCCTGGACTGCGTCTGTGCGTTGATACCCCGCGCTGGTGAGCCAGGCGACGACGGGCTTGATCCCGCGGGGATCGCCGACGCGGAGCGTCAGCATTGCTCGATCAAGTCGAGCGGGCGACGGAACGCCCTGCATCAGCGCGTGGATCGGCGAGACAAGTACCAGCGGGCGATCCTGCGCTGCGCGGCCGAGGTCAACAAGAGCCTCGACGACGCGCAACCGCTCCGCCAGCA
>JAIEQQ010000455.1 GCA_019747615.1 Phycisphaerales bacterium | reverse complement strand
CTCTCGCTCCTCGTCGCAGCTTGCCCGTGCTCAGCCCCGATAACCGGGCGTTTGGCGATCGCTTGTGCCGCGGCGCGTCGATGTTCAGAGCATGGACACGAACTTTTCCGCTTCGTTTGGTGCGCTGGCGGGTGCGTGGTCGACCCGGTCGTTCTCTTTCAATCTGCCAGAAGCCACTGAGGCGGCAGCGGATCCGGTGGCCGAGGCGTTTGCCAACAGCACTGATCCGAGCGACACGCGAGCGATCATCGACAGCATCGTGCTCAGCACGCAGGCGCGGGCGTGGTCCAGCGCGTTCAGTTCGATCTCGTCATTCAGCGAATCCCTCGGCGGTGACTTCGGGATCTCGTTCTGGGGGAGCTTCGCGTCGTCATTTGGCGGCGGGTCAGGCGGTAGCGGTCTGCCGGACACGCTGTCGTTTCTCCGGCCGAGCGGCTTGTTCTCGCCGACGGACTCGAACAGCGACGGACGGCTGTCGGTGGGGGAACTGTTGGATCTGGCGGCGTGAGGGGAGCCACCAGCCTTCAGCTCTCAGCCGTCAGCAAGAAGAGACGTGAGCCGCCAGCCTTCAGGCGTCATCTCGACGCTGATAGTGGCCGGTGTGCGGATTCGAGATCGATCGAACGTACCAAGTTCGCCGCGCGGCTCGGCTCTTTCTGCTGAAGGCTGAAAGCTGACGGCTGAAGGCTGCGAGTCAGCGAGCACTCGTGTCGTTCATCTTCCAGCGGCACCAGTAGTGGACTGCGGCACTGTGCCAAGTGATGTGGCGGGTCATGATGCCGACGAGCTCTTCGAGGTCCATGGCGCGACCGCCGTAGTGGATGCGGAGGGCCGCGGCGTCCATGGGGCGGGCGGCCCACCAGGCGACGAACTGGTCGAGGTCCGCGAGCAGCGCATCGGCGACGGCGTAGGGGCTGACGTCAAAGGGGACATCGGGCCAGGGGCCGAGTTCGGGAGCCGCGGTGAGCGCGTGGGCTCGGAAGGTCTCGAGCAAATGACGGAGATGCCACGCGGCGGTGCCGGGGGTTGAGGGGTCGCCAAGATCAGCGCGTGGGTTCTGCTTCAGGGCGCTGGTGAGCGATTCCCACGGATGATCGACCGCAGATCTCAGGAGGTGCAAGGCCGCTTCCATGCGCACCAGCATAGCGACAGGCGTTGCTTTGGGGGCGAGGGGTTGGTGAAGGCAAAAACCAACGGATTCAGGCGGGTGAATCAGACCGTCACGGGCTCGGGTGTTTCACTGAGCAGGGCAAGGGACTGGAGCTGGCGGATCGTCTCCGGGCTTGCGGTGGTCATCGGCAGGCGGAGGGCACCGGAGTCGCGCCCGAGCAGCTTCATCGTGGCCTTCACGGGGATCGGGTTCGTCTCGACGAACATCGCGCGGGCGATGGGGATCAGCTCGCGATGGATGGCCAGGGCTGTGGTGTGGTCGCCTTTGGCATAGGCGGCGCAGAGGCGCGCGATCTTGCCGGGCAACAGATTGCTCACGACGCTGACGACGCCCACGGCTCCGACAGACATGAACGGCAGGGTCATGGTGTCATCGCCACTCAGGACCGCGAGATTCGGGCAGCGCATGGCGATCTCGCCGGCGGAGTCTGTCGAGCCGGTGGCTTCCTTGATCGCGCGGATGTTGGGGTGCTTGCTGAGGCGCTCGACGGTCTGCGGCGTCAGGGCCACGCCGGTGCGGCCCGGGATGTTGTAAAGCATGACGGGGATCGGCGCGGCGTCGGCGACGTGCATGAAGTGCTGGGAGAGGCCCTCTTGCACCGGCTTGTTGTAGTACGGATTGACGCTGAGGGTGCCGTCGGCGCCGGCCTGGTGGGCGAACTTCTGCAGCTCGACGGCGTGGTGGGTGCTGTTGCTGCCGGTGCCGACGACGGCGATGAGCGAGTGCTGGTGCGCGAGATCCACGGCCTTGGCGACGAGTTGGCGGAACTCGGAGTCGGAGAGGGTGGGGGATTCGCCGGTGGTGCCGTTGATGATGATGCCGCGAACGCCGCCGCGGTTGTCTTCACCCTTGGCTTGGAACTCGATCTGGGCCTTGAGGCGGGCGAAATCGATGGCTTTGGCGTCGGGGGTGAAGGGCGTGATGATGGCGGTGAAGGCGCCGGTGAAGCGCGGGTCGATGTTCGCGGTGGGGGCGTTGGCGGCGGTGTTCATGGTGGTTCGCGGCGAGGGGTGCGGTGATTGCTGAGAATGGCGGGGCGGGGAGCGGGCGGCGGGGGATTTTGCAGCGGGGCGGACACTGAAGATGTCGGCTGGTTCGTGGGGCTGACGCGAGTTTCTGTGCTGGGCGTGCGCAAGCCGCGCGGTATGCTGGGGGCATGAAGATGCTGATCGCGATTCTGAGCGTTGTGGGCATGAGCGTGGCGCTGGGCGGATGCTCGACTGGTGGGCCAGATGTCACCGGCGGAGTGGGCTACACGCTGCGAGCCAGCGATACGCGAAACAAGCTGGCGTACTTCGAGCTGCGGCCCAGCGGCGAGCTGCGCTATACCGGGGGGATTACTGCGGGGATGGAGAGCGCCGGGCTGAGCCATCCTGATTGGGCGGCGAGCTTCACGCGAGCGGAACTCGCGCCGGTGCTGGAGTTAATCGCGCAGAACCCTGAGCCGGCGAGCATCGAGCCGACGAAGGAGCAGGTGAACTACAAGCTTGGATTGCGCACGCCGGGCCGGGGCGAGCGCCGGTTCGTGAGCGGCCCCACGGCGTTCTTCGAGGGGTTGTACAAACGGAGTGAGGCGTTGATGCTGGCGAGGCGGCCTGAGTTGGGGAATCCGGGGCGGTGAGGTTTGCCTAGCTGAACGCAGCTAGTTCTTCGTGCCCGCCGCGACGGTCGATCCGCACTCTGGACATCTGCCTGAAAGCAATGGATATCCGCACTGGTGGCAGAGCGAACGACTCGATCGAACGCGGGAGCGCAACTCTCGAAAGATAGCGAGACCGATCGGCAATGACATTAGCGAAAGTGACCACAGGCCAACGTTTATCAGATATCCCTTCCAGAGAAACTGCGTTGGCAACACATCAATGACGTTTGTAGTACCAGCGCTTGCAAGCGACGAGCGAGGAAGCTCGAAGTTCCAAGCGTGATCGAAGTCAACTCCCTCCACGACATAGAGAGCCGCACTGTCGCCGCTTTCGCGTGTACTCCGCCATGCAGCAGTTGCACGCATGCATCGAATGGGCCAGCCAACGGCAAAGCTGTCGACTCCAGCCACATTCAGCCGACTGCGGTCATTGTTCTTCGCGAGCCACGCGTCGGATGGAAGCCTCGGCTTCGCAACAGCGAATCCGCTCATCCGCTCCGCCGCAAGAAATGCCCTAGCGTCATTTAGCTTGCTTCTACCGGCGCTATCCTCGCGAACAGCGGTCAGCCAAGTGCCATAACCAGATTCATTTTGGATCC
>JAIEQQ010000027.1 GCA_019747615.1 Phycisphaerales bacterium | reverse complement strand
CGACGACGGGACGATGTGGGAACAGGTGCAGATGTATCGGCGGGTGTGAGGGGAGTCGCGAGTTCCGAGTCGCGAGGATGAGGATTCACTCGCCCCCGCGCCCCACTCTCCCCCGGTCCTACCGGGGGAGATGGCGAGTCCGCGAGCCAGAGGGGGCTCAGAATCCTGGCGATTGCTGTGACAACGAACAAGCCGCAGTCCCGCCCCCTCCGCCGCGAAGCGCGGCACCTCCCCAGGTAGGGACCGGGGGAGGGTGGAGATGAGCCACAGTCGCTCTCTAGTCTTCCCACTCGCGTCTCGCGACTCGCGACTTCTCACACCCTCGGCCCACTCTCATCCATCGCCGCGATGCGCTCGCCGTATTGCTCGCGCAGAGGCACGATGACTTCCTTGAGGAACCGCTCGGTCTGCTCGACGCTTCGCCCGATGTACTTCATGGGGTCCATGACGCCGTGCCAGTCGAGCTCGGCGCTGAGCTTGCCGCCGCGCGCGGCGGATTGGAAGTGCGGGTCCGCTTTCAATCGGTCGAGCAGGTCGTTGTCCAGCCCCTCGCTCTTGACACGCATCCCCGCGGCCTGCGCGTGCTGGCGGATCACCTCGTGATACTCCTGCCGATCCGCGCCGAGCTTCACGCACGCCATCAGGATGTTCTCAGTCGCCATGAACGGCAACTCGGCCATCAGGTTCTTGCGCACCATCGCCTCGTGGACGATCAGCCCGCTGGCGACGTTGTGCATCAGGTCCAGCGCGCCATCCAGCGCGAGGAACGCCTCGGGGAGTGAGAGCCGCCGGTTGCTGCTGTCATCCAGCGTCCGCTCCAGCCACTGCGTCGCGGCGGTGTCGTATGCATTCCCCACCAGATTCATCACGAACCGCGTGAGCCCGCAGATCCGCTCGCACCGCATCGGATTCCGCTTATACGGCATCGCCGAGGAACCAATCTGCTTGTCCTCAAACGGCTCGTCGATCTCCTTGCGGTTGCAGAGCAGGCGGATGTCGGTGGCGATCTTGTGAAGGACGCTAGCTGTGGAAGCGAGATCCGCGAGGATAAAGGTGTCGATGACGCGGGGGTAGGTTTGGCCGGTGATCATGTAGAGCCGACCGACCGAATCGACGTCGCCTTCGTTGTCCGGCATGCACGGGCCGTACGTGTTGGCGTCATCCGCAAATATGCGCATGACGGCCGAATACTCCATGCGATCAACAACATCGGTACGGTTACCCGCGAGCGACATGGAGGCCGCTTGGGTGCCTGTCGCCCCGCGCAGGCCCCGCAGGCCAATCGTCCAGCCGAGACCCTTGAGGCGTTTATCGCACAGTGATATGTCGTGCGCCCAAAGTGCTGCGCGTCGACCGACGGTCACGGGTTGGGCGGGCTGGTAATGAGTGAAGCCGAGCGCCGGAACGGCCTTGTATCTCTCGGAGAATTGTGCGAGATCATCGATCACCCGCATTGTCTTGCAACTCAGAAGCCATACCGCGTTGTCGAGAGTTCGAAGATCCGCATTGCACACCACATCCTGACTCGTCATGCCCAGATGGATGATCCCCTTGGCCTTCGGGCACGAGTCGCCCAGCGCGTGGACGTGCGCCATGACGTCGTGGCGGAGTTCTCGCTCGTAGCGCTCAGCGGCGCGGATCTCGTCGTCGGTGATGCCGCCGGGGCGCTGCACAACTGCGCGAAGCTCTTCGACCTGCTCGCGCGTGACCAGGGGCTTGGTCGTTGGGCCGGACCCCGAGCTTGCGCTCGGGGCTCCCTTGTCGCCAAGCGGCGGATTCGTCATCTCACACTGCGCCTCGGCCACCGCCAGCCAGATCCGCCGCCAAGTGTTGAACTTGTGCCGTGGCGACCACAACTCCAGCATCTGCTTGCTGGCATTGCGGCTCGCCAGCGGGCTGGAGTAGGTGTCGTAGGGCGAGGGCGCAGACGGCGAGGTTGACTTGGGGTCGCTCATGATGCTGATTGTTGGGTATCGAAGGTCTTCAGAAGTTCATCGAGCAACGTCGCGATCAAGGTCGTGATCGCTTCCGCGTGCCACTGAACGGCTCTGCGTTCAGTGCGCTTGGACAGGCGGAACTCAAGGCACACTGATCCGCCAAGCCGGATCAGTGGCACGTAACGATCGCGACGTCCGCCCAGCTACGCCGCATACAGCACCCGCTTCGTCCGCCGAATCGATGCCAGCACGTACGGATTTCGAACTGCGGGCTCTTCAATGAGGTCGATCTCGCGCCCCGCGATCGACTTCAACTCTTCTCGCAGTCGCACGATATCGAAGAGATCCCACGCCGCATCCGCTCGAAACGTCACGACAAAGTCCACATCGCTGTCGGGACGAAAGTCAGCCCGCAACACTGAGCCGATCACGCCGAGCTCGCGGATCTGCCAACGCTGGCAGAGCAAGGCAATCGCTTCGAGATCGATCGAGAGTGCGCTCATCGCTCAAGTGTATCGACGTTAGACGCCGGTCCGCCAATCCGGCGTGATACGGCGACAGCGGCCTTCCCAAAGCGGTTCCCCGCGACCTCCTCCCCACCTCACCGCACCACCCAACCCCCAACCCCCCGCTCCACCTCCGCAAGCATCGCCTCAGCCCGTTGCTTCCACGTGTGATCGCGCACTACCCGCGCCCGCGCGGCGTTCGCCATCGCCGCGGCTCGCGCCGGATCACCGGTGATCGCTCGCAACGCCGCCAGCCCATCGGCCAGCGTGTCAAACACCTCGCACTCGGTCGTGCTCTCGAACATCGCCTCGATCCCGGTCCGGCGTGCCACCAGCGGCACCGCCCCGGCCGCCGCGATCTCCAGTGGCTTCAGATGCACGCCGACATCATCCTGCCATCGCATGACCGACAGCCCCACGCGCGCCCGCCGGTACGTCGCGCCCTGATCCGGCGCAAACGATTCCACGCGAGTCCCCGCCGCGGCTGCCTTGAGCCACGCGCCGGCGTCGCAATCACCAAACAGCAGCGCCTTGCATCGCCGTGCCAGATACGCGAACGAAAACGCCCGCTCGACCGCCTCGATCTGGCGCACCAGGGCCGTCGCATCGATGAACAACGCGAAGTCGCCTCGCAGCGCCTCGCACGCCGCCGTCTGCCGCGGCTGCTCTCGCTCGATCCGCTCCAGCCGGCGCAACATCGGCTCGCTGCGATCATCGAGCTGCATCGCCAGCAAGCGATCAAACACCTCGCGAAGCCCGTCACGCACGCCCGCACCCGCGCGATCGCTCATCATCAGCAACTCATCCCGCACGCGAGCCGCCTGCTCGCTCCGCACCGCGCGAACATCGGGCTCATCCCGTTCAAGCTCGCGCAGCGCCAGCTCGCTCGGCCCCGGATCACCCGGCCCAAGTGAAAACGCCAGATCAAACTCGCGCGCTGCCATCGCCTCCGGCGTGAT
>JAIEQQ010000596.1 GCA_019747615.1 Phycisphaerales bacterium | reverse complement strand
GGCGCGCCAGCGTTCACGACATCACGCCCGACCGCCAGCACCCGTTGCAGCGCATCATCGGTGTGGGCGTAATCGACATACACCGCCAGCGGATCGCCCCAGCCCGTCACCAGCTCCAGCCGCCCCGGCGGCGCCTTGCACGTCTCCATCGCGGCGCGAATGTCATCCCCGGCGATCCCCAGCTCGCGCAGCACCGCGCACGCCTGCAGCGCGTTCATCAGGTTGTGCGCGCCGATCAGCGGCAGCCGCACCGACCATTCCACCTCATCGCCACCGACCGCATCCGACGGTGCGATGATCCGGCAATCCATCCCCGCCAGCGTCGTGCCCAAGACCGAGCCGCGCCACTGAGCCCCGCGCCCCGCGCCGTGACGAGACTCCGAGCCGCGGTCGATCGAGCACCGAACAACGCGAGCCGAAGTGTCGCGCACCATCCGCTCGTGCCACGTGTCGTCGGCGTTCACGATCGCCACGCCGCCCGTTGACGGCTTGCCGCCGATTGACGTCGCCTCGCCCGCCGGCAGCATGTCGAACAAGATCGCCTTGCTCTCGGCGTACTTCTCCATCGTGCCGTGATAATCGAGATGGTCGTGCGTCAGGTTCGTGAACACGCCCACGCGGAACCGCACCCCGCCCACCCGCCGCTGGTGCAGCGCATGACTGCTCGTCTCCATTACGCACGCGCGGCAGCCGCTCTCCAGCATCCTCGAAATCGTCCTGCTCACCTCCAGCGCCGGCGGTGTCGTCAGCGTCGCCGGCGCGATCTCCGTGCCGTCATCGATGCACACCGTCCCCATCATCCCGCAGCGGACACCCAGCCCGTTCAGCGCCTGATGCACCAGCCACGTGATCGTCGTCTTGCCGTTGGTGCCCGTGACGCCGATCGTCGCCAGCTTGCTCGACGCGTCGCCATAGAACCGCTCGGCCACGCGCGCCGCCGCCAGGGGCAGATCCTCCGCGAGCAACAGCTCCGCGTGCTCCTGCGTGTGCCCGGGCCCCGAGGGCAGCGGCAGCCGCAGCGCCGGATCGTCCGAGAGAATGGCGACCGCCCCGGCCGCGATCGCTGCTGGAACGAACGCTCGCCCGTCACTCTTCTCGCCGCGCCGGGCCACAAACAGCGACCCTGGCATGACCGTTCGGCTGTCCTCGGTGATGTCACAGATGCGAACGCTGGCCGACTTGCCGCGGACAACCGCGGACAGACGCCGAATGCCGATGCCGGCGATGAGTTGGTCCAGGTCCATCCGGACACTCCAGAGGTGCGACGACACGGCCGACGATTCGACGCCGGGCGACGGACCCGGCTCGAAAGGGTATCGAGCCATCATCGGGTCCGGACGCAGTTTTTCGGCGTGCGCCTAACCTTGTACGGAGGCTCCCGCATGGACCCCGATGACGACGTCTGCCTGTGCTTTCACGTGTCGCTCCGCAAGGTGCGCACGTTCCTGTCGCGAGAGAACCCGCCGGTGGCGAGCCTCATCAGCGAGTGCCTCGGTGCTGGCACCGGCTGTCGCTGGTGCGTGCCGTTTCTGCAACACCTCCACGCGTGCCATGCTCAAGGCAAGCCGGTGGACCTCCGCGTCTCGCCGGAGGCGTACGCGAACAGCCGCTTGAACTATCGAGCAACTCATGTTCGCGACGAAGCGATGTTAAAACAGGGAACATCATCCCCAGATGACGGTGCTGGCGAGTCTGATGATCGTCCAAATCGTCCAAACACCAGCCAGTGAAGCCCCTAATTCTCGCGCCGCACCCGTCAGATCAGTTGACGGAAGAGTGTTCATGGGTAGACTTTCCCTGCGGTCGTGATGATGTCGCGATTCCCGCGGCACGAACCGCCAATGAGGAGGAGAGAGAAATGCCCACACGCGTTTTGTCCGTTGCTATGTGCATCGCTGCGCTTTCGGCAGTGGCTCAGGGTTCGGTCGTTCAGACCGGCACCTACCAACTGTTCAACCACCCCGATGGCTCTCAGTCGCCGCCCCCGTACGGGCTGCGCATTGATGAGCTTTTCAACGCCACCAGCGGGCACGACGTGTACAGCTTCACGTTTGACACCAACGGCGCGTACATGCGGATGGACTACACCGGAAGCACCATCCGAATCTACGGCGCGGCTTACGGCGGGCGCGATGTCGGCTCCACGTGGGCCGTCGAGGCGACCACCGGCCTGTACGCCATCGACTTCACGTACAACATCGGCGTTGGCCTCGCCGCGGGCGATGACGACGTCGCCGTGAACGCCAACCGCCAGAACTTCGGCACCATCACCGCCCCCGGTGGCCAGATCATCAACCTCACCAACCAGGCGGACAGCAGCGGGCTCTCCTTCCGCTTTGGCGATGAGAACAACGACCTGGGCCATCGCGGCTTCAGCGGGCTCTCGGGCTGGGGTTGGCTCGCAATCGTCAACGCCAACGGCAGCGTTTCCCACGTGAACGCGCAGGACTGGCTCTTCGTCGCACGCATCCCGGCCCCCTCGGCGGGCGCGATGCTCGCCCTGGCCGCCCTCGGCGCGTCACGCCGTCGTCGGGCCTGATTCGCTCTGCGAATCTCGGGACGGATCGACATCAGCGCAGCAATGAAAAGACCGCACCTCATCGGTGCGGTCTTTTTCGTTGGGCTTGTCTTACGAAGGCGGGGCGAGCCGCCGGTTGATGCAGTTGCGGGCAAAATCGGCGGCGAATACGCGCCGATCAGGCCTCGATCTTGCGGAGGCTGAGGCCGTATTCGGTGAGCTTGGCCTTCACTTCGATCAGGCTGGTGGCGCCGAAGTTCTTGACGCCCAGCAGCTCGGCCTCGGTGTGCGTCACCAGATCGCCCAGCGAGTGGATGTTCAAGAGCTGCAGCGCCTTGCGAGCACGCACCGAGAGGTTCATCTCGTTGACGCTCTTGTTCAGCACCGCCTCGTTGCCGCTGCCCTTGAGCGATTCGATCATCTGCTTCCGCGCGGCCCTGTGCGCATCGTCGCGGCCCTGGCCCAGACGCAGGCCCTTGCTGGCGAGCATCGTCTTGATCTCGACCAGCGAGCTATCGCCGAAGTTCTTGTAGCTCAGGAGTTCCGCCTCGGTGGTGCGGACCAGGTCGCCCAGCGTGCGGATGTTCATCTTCTTCAGGCACGTGCGGGCACGCACCGAGAGCTCGAAGTCCGTCACCGGCGTGTCGAGCAGCGCCGAGCGCTTGAGCTTCTCGCGATCGTGATCGTCATCCATCACCATCGTCTTGCTGGCGATGACATCCTTCATGAACAGGCGGGCGCGCAGGTGGTTGGCGTCGGTCTCCAGCACCTGACGCAGGCAGCGCTCGGCGCGGACGAAATCGCCGCGATCCTCGTAGAGCACCGCGAGGTTCATCAGGGCGTTGATCGGTGCCGGGGGGCGCTCGATCGCGCGCTCGT
>JAIEQQ010000335.1 GCA_019747615.1 Phycisphaerales bacterium | reverse complement strand
GACCGTCTTCAATCGCGGGCCGAGCACCGGCTCGCTCCTGATGAGCGTTGCGCCGCGCCCCAGCCGTCGCCCGGGCGCCACAGGCACCGAGCCGCCCGCCACACCCTCGACCGACATGCGAGTCGTTCGATCGATGGAACTCACCACGCTCTCGTGGACGCGCGGCACGAACGGCCCCGTCCGCGGCCAAGTCCTCCGCTTGCCGGCGACGCCGGAGGAGTTCGAGCGCGACAAGGACGCGCTCAAGGGCGCGTGGGTGTTGTTGCCGCAGACGCCGGCCCGCGGCATGCGCGAGACTCGTGCCCGCGTGAGCGATCAATATGCGCAGCGGCGCGAGGCGCGAGAGAAGGCCGCCAGCGGCACGCCCGTGAGCGAGCTCTCGGTCCGTGAGCGCGTGGCGCTCATCGATGTGGCTGGGTACATCAGCACAAGCCGCGACGAACGCGTGTGGACGGGCTCGATCTCCGATTGGCGTACGACGCCGCTTGACAAAGTCCCCCCGGAGGTCGCGGTCGTTGTTCGTTTGAGCGACTACGACTACATGAACTCGCGCATCGCCGACGGCGAGAAGATCTTCGCAGAGTTTGATCTCCGGCACGAACTCATCGCCGGCCCCGCTCCGGTCTTCAACACCATCGCCGAGATCCGCGGCAGCGACCTGCCTCACGAGGTCGTGTATGTCTCTGCGCACCTGGACTCATGGGATGGCCCCGGCAGCCAGGGCACCACGGATAACGGCACGGGTGTCGTCGTGTCGCTGGAGGCGGCGCGAATCCTGATGGCGGCCAATGCCAAGCCGCGGCGCACGATCCGATTCGGCCTCTGGACTGGCGAGGAGCAGGGCCTTCTGGGCAGCGATTGGCACGTGCAGAATCGCAAGTCTGAATGGGCCAACTGGTCGGCGTGCTTCAACGATGACGGCGGCACCAACTATCAGGGCGGTCTCACGGCATCCACCGACGCGATGGCCCAGATGCTGGCCGAGGTGACAGCGCCGGTCAACGGCCTCTTCTTTGACAGCGTCGACGGCAAGCCGCTGAACGTCACCATCCGGCGGACGAGGTCGCTGCGTCTGGATGGCGGCAGCGATCATGTGTCGTTCAATAAGGTCGGTGTCCCCGGCTTCTTTTGGAGCGAGGTGGGCCGCGCGAACTACGGCTTCGGCTGGCACACGCAGAACGACAAGCTCGATCTGGCGATCCCGGAATACCTGAAGCAATCATCGACATCGACAGCAATCGCGGCGTACCGGCTGGCGTCCGCGCCGTCGCTGCTGCCGCGTGAGCCGATGCCGGTCGAGGAAAACAAGGCGGCGGTGAGCGAGCGTGGTGAAACTGTGGCGAGGTGAGCGATTTGCGTGCTGGGGGCCGGGGCTTTATTCTGTGTCCGTGACAATCGAGCCGGTGCCGTGCGTTCGGGCAGTCTCTTCGTCGAGATTGCGTGGGCGACCCTCACGGCGTGGCGGGAGCTATCGATGAACATGACGATCAAGCGTTCGGGGATGACCGCGGTTTGCGTGCTGACGCTGAGCGTGCTGGCGGGCACGACACTGACCTCCGGGTGCATGGCTCGCGAGACGCGGCCCAACGGGGCAAGCTCCCAAGCGGCGCAGGCCGCCGGCGCGGGAAACGCCGCGGGTGGCGCGGGTGACAAGCTCGCGCGATCGGTGGCGCAGCAAACGAGTATCGCGTCAAGCGTCGGGATGATCCAGCACCCGAGTGTCTCGCCCGATGGCAGATCGATCGTGTTCGCGTGGCTGGGTGATCTCTGGATCGTCAGCAGCAAGGGCGGCGTGGCGCAGCGGTTGACCGCCCACCCGGGCGAGGAGCGCCGCAGCGCGTGGAGCCCCGATGGGAAGGCGATCGCGTTTGAGTCTGATCGCGACGGCGGACGCAACATCTTCATCATGGGTGTGACTGTCGAGGAGAACGAGCCGATCGCGGGCATTGCGAGGCGGTTGACGACGCTGGATCGAGCCGCGGCGCTCAGCGGCTTCAGCAGCGATGGCGCGTCGGTGCTTTTCTCGGGCAATCTGGATGCGACGCTGTATCGCTCGACGCGGATGTACAGCGTGCCGGTGGGTGAGGCGGGCGCGGCGGGCGGCAAGCCAATTGCGAAGCTGACGGAGGCCTTTGGCGGGATGCCGCGGATGAGCCCGGACGGCGCGCGGGTGACGTTCACGCGTGGCCGGCCGGATCTGAACCGGCCGAAGTATCAGGGCACCGGCAGCACCGATGTGTACGAGATGCGGGTGAGCGATGGGTCGTTCAAGCAACTCACGAAGCACCCGGCGTTGGATGCCGACGCGTTTCCGCTTCCGGACGGCTCGACGCTGTTGATCTCGTCGCGCAGCGGCACGAACAACGTCTGTCGCCTGCCGGCGTCGGGTGATGAGTCGGGGATCGAGCAACTCACAACGTTCGCACCGACAACGGAACAGATCACCATCGGTCACGGCGTGCGTGATCTGAGCGTCAACCGCGCCGGGACGCTGGCGACGTTCGTCGTCTGGGACACGCTCTACACGCTGGATCTGGCCGCCAAGGGCAGCTCGCCGGTGGCGCTGCGCGTCGTCGCATCACCCGATGCGCAGGACGGCTTCACGCAGCGATTGAACCTCTCTCGCGATGTGAGCGAGGCGGCGCTGAGCCCGGACGGCAAGACGCTGGCGGTGATCGCGCGTGGCGAGGTCTTCGTGCGCTCGACCGACGAGAACCGGCCGACGCGTCGCGTGACGAGCACGCACGGGCGCGAGCGGTCGCTCGCGTGGTCGCCCGATGGGCGTGTGCTGTGGTTCAGCTCAGACGAGACCGGCGTTTCGCAGGTCTACTACGCCACGGTGGCGCTCTCGCGCGAGGACATCACGCCGAAGGACGATGAACCCAAGAAAGACGACGAAGCGAAGAAGGACGACGCCAAAGCCGACGAGCCGAAAAAGGACGCCCCGAAGGACGAGGCCAAGAAGGACGACGACGCGAAGAAGGATGACGCCGAGAAGAAGCCGGACGCTGAGAAGAAGGCCGATGGCGAGAAGAAGGAACCCGCCAAGAAGAAGATCGACTACGCCAAGCGCTGGCAGGAATCGCTCCGCTTCGACGTCAAGCACCTGGACACCTCGACGATCCCCACCGGTCGCAACGACGGCGTGTTGGGTCAAGAGCTCCGTGCGCCGCTGCCTTCGCCCGATGGCACGAAGCTCATCGTGCAGCGCGGGCTCGGCGATCTGGTGCTGCTGGATCTGAAGACCAAGGCGGCCAAGGTGCTGCTGGAATCGTGGAACGACCCGGACGTGCAGTGGGCGGCCGACTCTCGCCACATCGTGTATGCGATTGAAGACCTCGACTTCAACAGCGATGTCTTCCTGATGGATACGCAGGCGGACGCCACCAGCGACCT
>JAIEQQ010000157.1 GCA_019747615.1 Phycisphaerales bacterium | reverse complement strand
TTGCGGAGCATCAGTCGCCCGCGATACTCCGACGTGCTGCGATGTGTGAGGAAGCTCAGGGCCTCGACCGGGTCGCCGTTGATCAGGATGTCCACGCGCACCAGGTCGTTCTCGCGGAACTCCTTCACCTCGTAGTCCATCGTGCCGTAGCCGCTGGTCATCGCCTTCAGCTTGTCGTAGAAGTCATAAATAATCTCCGCCAGCGGCACGTCAAACGTCACCATCTGGCGCGAATCGCCGACCAGCGTCTGGGCCTTGAACTCGCCGCGACGCTCCGAGCACAGCTTCATGACCGCGCCGATCGAGTCATTGGGCACGATGATCTCGACCTTGCAGATCGGCTCCATGATCGCTTCGTACGTGCCGCCGGCCGGCAGCTCCGCGGGGTTGTGGACTTCGACGATCGTCTCATCGCGCATGCGGATCCGATACGTCACCGTCGGCGCCGTCTGCACGACCTCCGTCTGGAACTCGCGCTCCAGGCGTTCCTGGATGATCTCCATGTGCAGCAGCCCGAGGAAGCCGCAGCGGAAGCCGAAGCCGAGCGCTTCTGAATGCACCGGGATAAACGTGAACGATGAGTCGTTCAGCGAGAGCTTCTCGATCGCGATGCGAAGCTTCTCAAAGTCGCTCCCCTTGGCGTCCTCGCTGGTCGCGGGATAGAAATCGCAGAACACCATCTGCACCGGCGGCTTGTAGCCCTCCAGCGCGTCCTTGGCCGGGTCCTGCTCCAGCGTGATCGTGTCGCCGACGCGCACATCGCCAAGCGACCGGATCGCGGCCACGATATACGCCGCCTCGCCCGGCCCGACCTTGCCCACGCGCGTCGGCTTCGGCGTGCGCTTGCCGATGTCCGTAATCTGGAAGCTCCGCCCCGTGCCCATCATGCGGATCTTGTCGCCCAGCTTCAGCGACACCGGCTCGCCATCCATCACTCGCGCATACACCACCACGCCCCGATAGTCGTCGTACTGCGCATCAAAGATCAACGCCCGCGTCTGCTTCATCAGCGGCTTGCGAGGCGACGGAAACCGCTCACAGATCGCCGCCAGCAACTCCGGGATCCCCTTGCCCGTCTTGGCCGACACCAAAATGCAATCCTCGGCCTTGAACCCCAGCACCTGCTCGATCTCCATCGCCACTTCATCGCACCGCGCGCTGGGCAGATCGATCTTGTTGATGACCGGGATGATCTCCAGGTTCTCGTTGATCGCCAAGTACGCGTTCACCACCGTCTGCGCCTGCACGCCCTGCGTCGCATCGACCACAAGAATCGCGCCCTCACACGCCTTGAGCGCGCGGCTCACCTCATAGTTGAAATCCACATGCCCCGGCGTATCGATGAAGTTCAACATGTAGAGCGACGAGTCCTCATCGCTCTGATTCAGCATGTCCGCGCCCTCAAGCGTCGCCTTGGCGTCCTGCTCCAGCGCGTCGCTCGAAGCGCCCTTGACGTGCCGATGGATCACCGTGACCGCCGAGGCCTTGATCGTGATGCCACGCTCGCGCTCGATGTCCATGTCGTCAAGAAGCTGGGCCCGCGCCTCGCGCGCTGAGACCGCTTTCGTGGCCTGCATGAGTCGGTCTGCGAGCGTGCTCTTGCCGTGGTCGATGTGGGCGATGATGGAGAAGTTGCGGATGTTCATGGTGAGTCGCAGACAAACGAAAGCCCGGCACCTGGAGCAGCCGCGGGGAGGAGGAGGGGGGTGAGGGGGTGCGCGCGGAGTCTCGGTCAAACACGGGTGTTCGGATGACGATAGTAGGGAGGCGTCGGGCCAGATACGACGCCGTGCACCCCGCTTCGCGAATCGCACGGGCGGGAAAACTCGGGCGATGACCGCGCGATGGAGTCCAACGCGGCACCGAGCGCGCCCATCGCCAAATGCATCGACACTGGCTGCTGAGTCGCGATCGGGGGACGAGGAGAGGGGGCAGGCATTTGTACCTAGGAATACCCCTCCCAAACTGTTCAGATCACGCGAATACTGCGCGGCGCGGTCGCCAACGGGCATCGCACGCGGTAAAGTTCGCCCTGTCTTTCGGTGTTTTTGACTGCGTGAAGTGCCACCGCGGAAACGCGCTGTCCCACCCGGCCACCAGAGACCACGCGACCCGGTCGCGTGTAACAACCCTGTAGGAGAGAGATATGCAGATCAAGATGTTTGTTGTTGCGCTGTTGGCGACCGCCGGTACGGCGATGGCCTCGATCTCGTTCACCGGTTCAGCGGTAACCGAGAACTTCGACGGCATGACCACCGCAGCGGGAATCTTCGCCGCCACCGGCAGCACCCCCGCGATCGTCCCGGGCACGACCTTCGACGCCGCCAAGACCGGCGGCACCAACGTCGCCACCGCCCAAGGCGTCATCGCCGACACCGGCGCAGGCACCGCTGGCTCGATCTACCGCTACGCCACCACCGGCTCCACCGAATACGCGCTCGGTGCGCTCGCCTCCGGTACGAACATTTTCTCCTTCGGCGTTGAAGTGATCAACAGCGCTCCCAACGCGCTGAACTCGTTCACCATCGCGTTCGACGGCGAGCAGTACCGCTCGTCCACGAACGTGCAGAACCGCCTCGTCTTCAGCTATGGCTTCTCCGGCGGCACGGTCACGTCTGCCAACTACCTCGCCACCGCCACCACGCTCACCGCCAACACCGCTGGCGACATCGTCGGCGGTGCCCCGGTGACCACCAACGGCATCATCACCCCCACCTCGACCGGCTACACCGTGACCGTCACGGGCATCAACGTCGCCGTTGGCGGCTCGATCTTCCTCCGCTGGGCCGACACCAACGACGCCGGCAACGACGCCGGCCTCGCCATTGACAACTTCCGCTTCAACGCCACCCAGGTCCCCACCCCGGGCGCTGGCGCCCTCCTGGGCATGGGCGGTCTGCTCATGGCCCGTCGTCGCCGCTAATCGACGCGGTCCAAGGCTGAATATGTAAATAGTTCACGACACCGGTCCGCTCACGCGGGCCGGTGTTTTTACTGGGTAGCTGGCATGATCTCGGCCGCTCGGTTCAAGTCTTATAGAAGACTTGCCGCCGCAGCGGTCACCGCCCTCGACTTTGGCCACAGGTATTCCCGGGCCGGATCGTTTTCGGACGATGATTTCGTCAGCCTGGGAGGAATATGCAGCCAAAGCGCCCGCGTGCCGTATGCTTGTTCACCATGACCGCAGCGGTTGAACGAGCTCTGATCCGTCGGATCCTCCAAGGCGAACGCCAGGCGGCCGAGGAGCTCATCCGCGCTCATCAGCCTTCGCTCTACGCGTACCTGCTCCGTCTCACGCAGCGCCCCGAGCGCGCCGAGGACGTCGCCCAGGAAGCGTTCGTCCGCGCGCTGACGCACATCGAGCGCTACGACCCGCGCTTCCGCTTCTCGACCT
>JAIEQQ010000439.1 GCA_019747615.1 Phycisphaerales bacterium | reverse complement strand
ATTCGCACTTTGGCGGAAAGCAGGTCGTCGTTCACAACCGACTCGACAACCTCCACGAGCTCTACAGCTACAACCTCTATCCCGGGCCCAGCGCCAAGAAGGGAATCTACGGCGTGCTCCTCACCGCCGGCGAAAAGGAACAGTGGATCACCGCCCACTGCTCCACCGTCCGCGTCCTCACGCCCTATGGCAACCGCATCACCATCATGCACGAGGGTGCCTCCGGCGGCGGCAAGTCCGAGATGCTCGAGCACCCACACCGCGAACGCGACGGGCGCTTGCTGTTGGGCACGCATGTGGTCAACGGCGATCACCGCTACATCACGCTCCCGCGCACATGCGACCTCCAGCCCGTCACCGACGACATGGCGATGTGCCACCCCAGCTTCCGCAAGGGCGACGGGCGATTGCAGCTCCGCGACGCCGAGGACGCGTGGTTCGTCCGCGTCAACCACATCGAGCACTACAGCGTGGACCCGCACCTGGAAGAGGTCACGATCCACCCCAAGGAGCCGCTGCTCTTCCTGAACATCAAGGCGGCTCCCGGGTCCACCGCGCTCATCTGGGAGCACATCGAGGACGCACCAGGCAAGCCCTGCCCCAACCCGCGCGTCGTCATCCCGCGCAACAACATCCCAAACATCGTCCACGGTACCGTCAGCGTTGACATCCGCAGCTTCGGCGTGCGCACCCCGCCGTGCACGAAGGAAAAGCCGACGTACGGCATCGTCGGGATCTTCCACGTCCTGCCACCGGCGCTGGCGTGGATCTGGCGGCTCGTCGCGCCGCGCGGCCACGCCAACCCGTCCATCGTCGCCACCGAGGGCATGTCCAGCGAGGGTGTCGGCAGCTACTGGCCGTTTGCCACCGGCCGGCGCGTGGACCAGGCGAACCTGCTGCTTCGCCAGATCGTCGATACGCCGCGCGTGCGCTACATCCTCTGCCCAAATCAGCACGTCGGCAGTTGGAAGGTCGGCTTCATGCCCCAGTGGCTCGCGCGCGAATATCTCGCCCGTCGCGGCGGCGCCAAGTTCGGCCCCGCGGACCTCACCCCCGCCCGCTGCCCGCTCTTGGGCTTCGCCCTCCAACAACTCATCGTCGAGGGCCAACGCATCCCGCTCTCCATGCTGCAAGTGGACCGATCGATGACCGTCGGCGAAGCGGCCTACGACGTCGGCGCCGCCGAGCTCGACGCCTTCTTCCGTCAGCAACTCAGCAAGTTCACCGTCGCCGATCTGGACCCCTTGGGCAAGCAGATCATCGACTGCACCCTCAGCCGCGGCTCCATGAGCGACTACGAATCCCTGATCCACGGCGAGCCGGTCATCTCGGCGCACGACGACTGAAGCCAATTGAAGTCACATCGCGCGAAAGGACGCCGTGTCTGAAGCTCTGCGAAGGCACGGGTTGTCGCGCGAAGCACGCATCGCAACCCCGCCCGCGCACACTTTGCCACCACGCGGCCCGACTTCTACATTTCGCCCATGACCACCACCCCTGCGATCATCCGGAAGCCCGGCGAGGGCGAGACACTCTCCGTCGTTGGCGATCAGATGCGCGTGCTGGCCGACTCGGCCTCCAGCAGCGGCGCATGCGCGATCTTCGAGGAAACCTCGACGTTCGGCATCGGCCCGCCCATGCACCGACACGCACGCGATGATGAGCACTTCTACGTGCTCGCGGGGCTCTACAAGTTCTCGGTCAACGGCCAAGAGTCGATCCTCGGGCCCGGCGGCTATGCCTTCGCCCCGCGCCGCAGCGTGCACACCTTCCTCAACATCACCCCCACCACGTCCCCCACGCCCGGGCGCATGCTGGTCGTCTGCACCCCCGGCGGCCTGGAGAACCCCTTCCGGGTCTGCGATCGACTGGCCAAGGAAGGCAACAACTCGATCGACGCCGCCGTCGAAGCCTTCAAGCAGCACGACCTCGAAATCCTCGGCCCGCCGCTGTCACCCTGAACGAGCACCACGCTCATCGCGGCTCGCGCCGCGCACAAACGCCCCGATGCTCTCAAGCGTCGCGCCCGTCGGCGGCCAAAGCCCGCACTGCAAAAACCCGTGGGGCACGCCCTCAACGATTCGCAGCTCCACATTCACACCCGCCCGCCGCGCTGCGTCCGCAAACGTCACACTCTGGTTGACCAGCGCGTCCTCCGCCGCACCCACCACCATCATCCGCGGCCACCCGCCCTCACCCGCCGCACCCCCCCCACCCCCGGCGCCACTCACCCGCCGCTTCGGATCAAACCTCGCCCGCTCAGATGCATCAGTATCAAGCGCACCGAGAAACCACTTCCGCATCTGCAAGATCCCCGCCAGCGCCGGCATATCCAGCGCCTCAAAGTCCAACACTCCATACAGCAGCACCAGCCCCGCAAGCGCGTGTGACACTCGCGCCCCGTGCGACTCGTCTCCCGCCGTGCCCGCGTCGCGCGTCGCACGCAATCGATCCGCCGCGATCACCGCGAGCTGCGCACCCGCCGAGTCGCCAGCGATCACGACGCGCGACGGATCCCCCCCGATCGCCGGCGCGTTCTCCCACACCCAACGCACCGCGCTTACAACATCATCGACGATCTCGTCCCGCGACGTCTCCGGCGCCAGCCGATACTCCACCGCCACCACCACCATCTCCGCCCCGATGCGCTCGCTCGCACCGACAAGCCCGTGCGTGAGCGAGCGATACGACGCCACCGAGCCGGTCACCCAGCCGCCACCATGCACGAACACACACACGGGCCGCGCCGGCCCCGCGTCATCACTCGCGCCGCGACCCACCGGCTCGATCACCCGCAGCAACAGCCGCGGCTGCCCCCGCTCATCCAGATCCCGTGGCGAACCCACATCCCACACGCGCCCAACTCCCGCCACGGTCCCCGTCGCGCCATCATTCAACAGCGGCCCGAAGTACTCCGTCGCCGCGCGCATCTCCGCAACCGTCCGCGCCGTTGGAAAACGAGCCACCGTGTCCCGCCACTCCGAAAGCGTCATCACGCGCGGCATCATCACGACTCCCACTCCCACCACCCGCACCCCGCGCTCGCGCGAGCTCTCCCGATTCCCGTCACGCTCCCACCGTCAAACTCCGACCAACCTCGCCCGGCTCAAACACCGCGCCGTGCGAAAGGTCCGCCCGCAGCCGCACCCGCGCCCCCGCCACCACGCCCTCGCGCGGCGGCACCCTCGCCACCAGCCGATTCCCCATCGCCGTCCGCCCCGAAATATCCATCGCATCACCAAGCAACTCAACAAGATCCACCACAACCTCGATCGCACCACCACCACCACCCCCACCACCCTCCTCCGTGAGTGACTGCGGCCGCACGCCCAGCACCGCCGCTCGCCCGACCACTCCAGCCAACCGCTCCTGCCACGCGCCCGGAAG
>JAIEQQ010000724.1 GCA_019747615.1 Phycisphaerales bacterium | reverse complement strand
GGGAGGAACGAGCACTCAAGGTCTTGGTGAAGCGACAGCACGGTGTCGCCCGTGCTCAGTCCGATCGTCGAGAACGCGTAGTAGCCGGACACCGGCACGCTGAACCTGATCCACTGGTCGATTGTCGCGACCTGGTCGTTGGTGCAGGTCGGTGTGAACGGCTGCTCGCCAGGGGTGGCGCTCGTCAGGTTGAATGCGAACGTGCCGAGCTGGACGGTCGGCGCGTTCAGGCACTCGTCAGCGAACTGCTGGCCGAACGCGCTGGATGATCCCATCGCCAGCGCGATGGCCGCGATCGCGAGACTCGGTTTGAAGCGGTGGACCAGACAACCCGAAGACTGAGCAATCGATTGACACCGCATTTCCGGCCTCCTCGTGATCAAGCGTGTTCGTGGCGACAGTGACACATATCGAAAGGTTACCGCCACATCCGCAACCTCGCAAGCGTTTTTTCGATCATTTCTCAAAAACGTTGGCGGCCCGGTTTTTCAGTCGTTATACTTGGCCTGCTATGAACTCCCACCAAACGGATTCGCCGGCATCACAGCCCGTTTCCACCGAGCTCAAGGCCCATGCCGAGAGCATTCTGGCCGATCTTGGCCTGGCGCTCCGCGCAGTGCTCGCCAAGATCGTGCCCGGGGCCGAAGCCGCCCCGCGAGATCTCGAGCGCGAGCTGGGATTACATAAGACCTTGGGCTGGCGAGTTCTGAAAGTTGCCTACGCCCGCGAGCCGCTGGCCATCGCGGCCCAAGTTCCCGGTGACGAGGGGCTCGAAAAGTTCCTGGACGCCGCCAAGCGCAAGGGCGTCCCCGTCTCGACGCTCACGCCCGTCCGCGACGCCGCGTCAAAGTACCGCGACCTCGTCCGCTCCCAAGCCGGCGATCGAGCGTCGCTCGAAGTGATGCTCATGAGCCTCGCGACGCCGACCGAGACCGCCGTCGAGCTCAAGGCCGCGCGCCGCGCGGCGTATCGCTCGACGAGCTACACCTGGGGCGTGCAGACCGCCGCCCGCGTCCTTGCCGGCATCATCACGCCCGTCGGCGGTGACCAGGTTGATCTCGCCACCCTGCGCGCTCACGTTCGCATGCGCCGCGTCCGCAAAGACGGCATCCTCCGCCTCTCGCGCACCATCGAGCACGACACCGACGCCCCCGACCGCCGGCGCGCCGCGGCCATGGCTATCCAGCCCGAGCACATCTTCAACGGCGTGCCCCTGCTGCCGGATTTTTGCACTAAGCCGTTCCCGCCCGTCCACGCCAAGAAGCTCCCCAACGACAACATCGAATACCAGTTCAGCGAGCAGCCGGTCGGCGAGCAGGCCGCGTTCACGATCCTCACCGGCGAGATCCGGCGCGGGCTCAGCGGTGCCCGCTGGCGCAGCGAGACGAACAAGACCAACGCGCTGATGATGACGGTCCGCGATCCGCTGGGCGTCGGCGTGATCGATCTCTGGTCGCCGCCAGAGTTCGGCATCGAGCATCGCGCGTTGTTGGTCAGCGCCGTCAGCGTCGATCCGCTCACGCAGAAGCCCGAGCAGTGGCACGTATTGCCCGCCAGCGCGAGCATCGAGCGCATGGGGCGCGGGCTCTTGGCGGCAAGGCTCAAGGATTGCCCTGACTATGAAGCCGCGCTGGACCAGTGCTTTGGCAGGCTTGGGTGGGATCCGGGCCAGTACGAACTGCACCGCGTGCGCCTGGAGTACCCGGTGCTCGGGTCTTGTCTCGTGCTGCAAACGTTCTTGCCCGAGCGCCCCGTAAGTTTTGATTCGCCGAGCGACGAGCCCTTGCGCCAGTGACGCCGACAGGCACCGCCGACTTTCATCAGGCTCGCAGCAAAAACGACGACCGGCCTACTCGGCCGGTCGTCATTGGCAACACAAGCTCGATTCAACGAGCCGCGCCAGAATCCAGAGCGCCGCACGCTTGATCACTCAGAACGCGCAGCCGTCGAAGAAGATCGAGAAGAAGAGGTTGTAATCGCCCTCGGTCACGCCGTTGTTGGTCTCCAGCGGGCCGAACGGCGGCAGCGGGGAGCTGTCGTCGTTGGCGATATCGCAGGCCGCGCCCGCGTCAAAGAACGTTGCGAAGAAGAGGTTGTAGTCACCCTCGGTTACGCCGTTGTTGACCAGTGCCGGATTGAAGATCGGCTCCAGCGTTAATCCGTCGTCATACGCGATATCCGACGGGTTGCAGCGCGGCGTCTGCGGCCGGATGCTCACCAGCAACCGCGCCGTCTGCGAGATCACCGTCCCGCACGCCGTCGTCGCCCGGAACGTGATGTTGCCCGAATCCTCCGCGGCAAGGTTCGTGATCGAGAGGTTGTTGGTCGTCGCGCCGCTGACGATCGCGCCCGAAGCGGTCGGGCCGTTCAGCAGGGCACTCTCGCCGATGAACCACCCGATGGTGAGAGGCCGCGTCGATGTCGCTGCGGCGCTAAAGCTGGCGTCCTCGCCGACGAATCGGTCAAGCCCCACCGGCTGCTGCGTGATCTGAGCCGTGATGCCCGAGGCGAACGACCACGTGCTGCCCACCGTCGCGATGTCGTCAAACCCGCCGAAGGCCAGCGTGCTCGAGGTCAGCGGGTTGAACACGCTGGCGTGATTCGTGCGGAGGCCGATGCTCGGCCCGCCGACGCGCTGCCAGTTCGTGCTCGGGCTCCACACCCACGTCTCATCGCTCACCACAAAGTCCGCGTCCGTGCCGCCTTGGACAACCAATCGCCCGGCGACCGGGTCAAACGAAACCGCGGCGGACCCGCGACCTGTCGGTCCGGCGTTTGAGAGCAACGTCCAGCCACTGGCGGTGTACGACCACAGCTCGCGGCTCTGCTCGAAGTTCGAATCCCGACCACCAAAGAGCAGCACGCGCTGGGCAGTGCTGTCGTAGACCATCCCCGCGCGATCGCGCCCGATCGGCCCGCCGACGGTGGGCACCAAGGACCAGCTCGTGCCGTTGAACTCCCACGTATCGCCGATTCGCTCGAACTCTTCGTTGAGGCCGCCGAAGAGCACAATCCGATCACGGCTGGCGTCATAGGTCATCGATGCGCCCGAGCGCGCCGACGGCCCGGAGACGCCCAGGTTCGTCCACGTTGTTCCGTTCCAAGACCAGGTCTCGGCGTTCGTTGAAGCGTCGCTCGCGCCGCCGAAGAGGATTACCCGGTTGCGAAGCGAGTCGTACGCCATTGACGCGAGATATCGCGCCGAGGGCCCCGATTCGCTGCGAAGTACCCAGGTCGAACCGTTCCACGCCCACAACCGACCAGAGGTCTCTCCGAGCAGGCCATCGCCACCGAACAGCAGCGGCTCGGCGCGGGCCACATCAAATGTCATCGCGTGGTTGTTGAGGCCTCCGAGCAGCGCGGAGCCCGAG
Source organism: Phycisphaerales bacterium (assembly GCA_019747615.1). The sequence goes on along the minus strand of JAIEQQ010000724.1, from coordinate 10 downwards.
ACGCTCCATT
>JAIEQQ010000431.1 GCA_019747615.1 Phycisphaerales bacterium | reverse complement strand
CGACGCGCTCATCGACTCGATCGCGGATCTGCACCGCATGAACAGGCCCGTGCTCGTCGGCACGCGTTCAATCCAGGCATCTGTCGAACTCTCGCAGCGTCTGGCTCGCGCGTCAATCGAGCACCGCGTGCTGAACGCGAACTTCGATAAGGACGAGGCCACGATTATCCGCGGTGCCGGCGCCGCCGGCGCCGTCACCGTCGCCACCAACATGGCCGGGCGCGGCACCGACATCCTGCTCGACGTCGTCGCGCGGCGCGCCGGCGGACTTCACGTCATCCTCAGCGAGCTGCACGGCGCCAAACGCGTTGATCGCCAGTTCATCGGGCGCGCCGGGCGCCAGGGCGACCCCGGCTCGGCCCAGATCTTCGTTTCGCTGCAAGACGAACTGCTCACCAGCTTCGCGCCCGGCCCGTCGCGATTGCTCCGCACGCTCGCTGGCGCGTCCGAAGAACTCTCGGGCTCAATCCGGCGCGTCGCGACGAGCGTCGCCCGTGTAGCGCAGCGGCGCGCCGAAGCCCGCGACCGCCGCCTGCGCGCGGGCGTCTTGAAGCAGGACACCTGGGTCGAGAAGCACCTGTACGGGCGCTGAGCCGAAGCCGCTCACGTCCGAGCCGCGCGGCGGGCTGACGGAGGCGAGCAACGGCGATCAGCGATCAGCGGCAATACCCGGGAGACGATTCGAACGTCCGACCTGCGCTTTAGGAAAGCGCTGCTCTATCCAGCTGAGCTACCCGGGCGACTAGGTGAGTTTAGGTGGGGGCAGAGCGGTGGGCGCTCAGCCCAACACGCGATGGACCTCGGCCTCGGTGGTGATGCCGCGGGTGACCTTCTCCATCGCGTCGTCCAGCAGCGAGGTCATGCCCTCGGCCCGCGCCGCGTCGGCGATGGTGATCGAGTCGGCGTTCTGGCTCGTGAGCCGCCGAATCGTGTCGTTCATCAGCATGAGCTCGAAGATGCCCTGACGCCCGAAGTACCCCGAGCCATTGCAGCGCTCGCATTGGCCGACCTCAAGCCCCACCGTGCCGGCGATGGTGTGGACGTTCTTGCCGCTGCCCTTGCAATCCGGGCAGGTGCGACGGATCAGGCGCTGCGCCAGCACCGCCAGCAGCGTTGACGTGATCAGGTACGGCTCGACGCCGATATCGACCAATCGCGAGATCGCGCTGGGCGCGTCGTTGGTATGCAGCGTCGCGAGCACCAAGTGGCCCGTCAGCGATGCCTGCGTCGCAAGCTCGGCGGTTTCCTTATCGCGAATTTCACCGACGAGGATCACGTCCGGGTCTTGTCGCAGCAGCGATCGCAAGCCCGCGGCGAACGTGACGCCGCGCTTCGGGTTCACCTGTGTTTGGCTGATGCCGTCAAGGTGATACTCGACGGGGTCTTCGACCGTCATCACGTTTCGCGACGAACGATCGATCGAGCCCAGCGCACCGTAGAGCGTCGTGGTCTTGCCGCTACCGGTCGGGCCGGTGACGAGAATGATGCCGTTGGGCCGGCCGATGAGCGTGCGCAGCTTGCCCTGGAGTTCCTCGGGCATGCCGATCTTCTCAAGACCGAGCTGGTTTTGCGACTGATCAAGCAGTCGCAGCACGATGCGCTCGCCGTACACATTCGGAATCACCGACATGCGGATATCGACCTTGCGCGTGCCGATGCGCACGTTCGTGTGTCCGTCTTGCGGGCTATGGCGGTTGGCGATGTCCAGCTCCGTCATCACCTTCAATCGCGAGCTGATCGCCGGGGCCAGCGCCAGCGGCGGGCTGAACGAGTCCACCAGCATGCCGTCGATACGGAATCGGATGACCAGCTTGTTTTCCATCGGATGAACGTGAACGTCGCTCGCGCGACGGCGCAGAGCCTCGAACAGGATCATGTTCACCAGCCGGATGACCGGCGTCTGGCGCGCAAGCTGCAGAAGGTCCGTCGACTGACGGATCGACCCCGCGGCGGACTGAATTGCCCGCTCGTCCAGCGGCATCTCTTCGACGATCTCGGTGACAAGGTCCTGCTTCTGCTCGTACCCGCGGTTGATCAGGTTCGTCACCGCACCGCGCGGCGCCAGAACAAGCCGCACCGGCATGTCCAGCCGCTCTTCCAGCAGCGCGAAGATGGCCGGCTGCATCGGCTGGCTCGTCGCGACCGTCATCACCTGGCCATCGCTGGACAGCCCGGCGACCTGATGCTCACGTGCCAGCGAGCCGGAGACGAGCTCGTAAAACCTCGCCGCGGACTCTTGCAATCGCGGCTCATTCTGAAGCGTCAGCCCTGTGCGCTCGGCGAGCTTCTTCAGCGCCGAGTGCTCATCCAGCGCGAGCATCCCCAGCAGCGTGTCCCAAGGCTCAGCGTCCGAGCCCGGCGTCTCGGGGAACGCGCGAAGGCGATCCTCGCGCGGGGCCAGATCACCCCAGAGCTCGACCACGCGCGACCAGTCGTTGATGATCGGCGTCGCTTCGACCGTCGCAAGGTCCGTCGCTTTCACAAGATCGGTGACCGGCTGTTTGGGCATGGGCAATCGCGTTGCGCGGCTTGGGCCGCAAGGTTCTTTCGAAAGGTCGAATGCAGTCTATCGCAATCCCAACCGAGAGCTCCGAGCCCTCGCCATCAACGCTCGTCTTTGATCGGCACCAGTGAAGGCGTCGTCGAGACGGGGGCGGGGGCGGCGGGAGTCCCGGGGGTTGTCGGCGGAACCGGGTCGGCTTGTCCGGGCAACGGGCGAACGGGGCTCGACTTGCTGCCGGCGCTCTCGATGAACGTCGGCGGCATCATGTCCGGCATCACGCCCTCAACCTTGGCCTGGATCATCGGCCCCTGCGAGATCAATCGCACGTCGTTGAACGTCACGTCTCGCATCACACGCGGGGTGATGAACACGTAGATCACGCGCCGCGTCTTGTTCTCTGACTCATCCCTGAAGAGCTGGCCGATGAGCGGGATGTCGCCGATGAACGGCAGCTTCAGCACGGTCCGTGACGTGTCCTCGAGCGTCAGCCCGCCGACGACGATCGTCGAATCGCTGGGCACTGTCACCGAGTCGCTGGTGATCGTCGTCGTGCTCTTTGATGGCGGTACAGACGAACCCTCGACGACAGCACCGATGAAGCTCGAAAGCTCAAGGGCGTACTCCAATCGGAGGTAGTCACCCGAGCTGATCTGCGGCTTGACGCGTAGCCGCGGGCCGGCGTCTTCGAAGCCGCCGAAACTCGTAACGGTCGATCCCGCGGCGCCGGACTGGCTGGTGGTGGTCGTCGGGACCTGACGCAACGCCGAAATCTCGGACTCCTCGTTGTCGTCAACGAGGAGCTTGGGAGCCGCAACAACCCGAGCGGCGGCGACCCGCTGCAGCGCCGTAATCACCAGAGGGACTT
>JAIEQQ010000562.1 GCA_019747615.1 Phycisphaerales bacterium | reverse complement strand
GCCGACGCGAGCCGCGGCACCCTTGAGCCAGAGTCGGCCCTGCGCGTCGACCATCGGCGTGAAGCTGATCGAGACGAACCGCGCATCACCAGCGCCGGTGTATCGAGCGCCGACGATGATCATCCCGTCCTCAAAGACCACCTGCACCTGCGACAGCCCGCTCGGCCAGGCCCGGTCGCCGAGCCGATGCTCGACCCATGCTGGCAAGCGCGAGGTCAGCCACGCCGAGGCCGAGCGGTCGTCGAGTGTCATGCGCCAGGGGAGGCTCGCGCGCTGGCCGGGGGCGGTGTCGCGTGCAGAGGACAGCAGCGTCGTCACGCCGTTCTCGACGCTCTCAGCCGCGGCGTGCAACGCGGGGTCCTTGGCATCAAGATCGAGCCACCAGCGGGGCGTGCGGAGCGACAGCCACCAGGCGCCGATCACCGCCGCTGTGAGCAGCGCAGCGACGAACACCAGCGAGAGCTTGAGCCGGCGGTGCGTTCGCAGAGACATCGGGCGACGGGGCAGCATGGTCAGGAGCGCCGGCGGCAAAGGGGCAACTGGGTTGATCGACGACGCTCAGCCCGGGGGGGGCGTGCTGGCGGGGTTCATCCCCGCGGGGATGCCCGGCTGCTCGTTCGGCGGCGGCGGGATGAACGGGATGTACTCATACCAGAAGCGGTCGCGCTCGAAGTGCGGGTAGACATACTGCCGCCGCTTCTCAAATGGTGCCCGCGTCTTGCTCAGCCAGTCGAGCCACGCCCGCGGATCATCGCCCAGCGTCTGGCCGGTCAGCGTCGTCAGCGAGTACGTCGCGGCGCGATTGACCACCAGCGAATCGTCGCTCAGGGCCGCGAGCAACGCCTGGAGCACGCGTGGCTCGGCATATTGCGCAAGCGCCGTGACGGACTCGGCCCGTGCATCGACATCCTCTTCCGTCAGCGACGATGAACGCTTGATCAGCCCGTCGATCGCTTTGGGGTTGTGCAGGCGCTGCAGCGAGCGGACGGCATCGGTCCGCACGCGACGGTCGCTGTTCTCAAGCAGCGGCAGCACGAGCAGGGCGTCCTCACCGCTCCCGTGAAGCGAGAGCGCGCGGGCGGCCACGGCCTGCACGCCGGCGTCGGAGTCGGGCTTCTCCGCCGGCGCCCCGCCCAGCGCCATGCGATAGACCTTCAGATACACCTCATCGCCGCCGAACGGAGCGTTCGACAGCAGCGCCAGGCCGACGATGCGCTTGTTGGCGTCGTAGGGATCGACCGCGAACCGGGCCGCTTCGGCCGGCGTGGGCAATGAGAACGCCGCGAAGATGCTCCCCTGCTCGCCCATGCGCTTGGTGGTTTCGGATTCGCAGCCGGGCGCGAGCATCAGCCCGATGCCCAGGGCGCACGCGGCGCAGAGCGATCGCACACGTTTCAGTGGCCGACGTCCCCATGAGAGTGTGCGGTTCATTCCGAGCAGTATATCTCAAGCGCCCCGCCCACGGCACACCCATAACCTTTCACATGAGCCCACGAAACTGCTTGATGCTGGCGGGACTGCTGGCATCCACGAGCGCGATCTCGCTGACCGGCTGCGCATCGGCGCCACTCTCGGGCGATCCCACCGCATCCTCCGGCGACGCGATCGCGACCTCCGCCACCAGCAGCACCCCCACCACCCCCACCACCAACCCGCCGACCGGCCCCGCCGGCTATTCGCTGGGCACGCTCAGGCCCGAGTCGTTGCCCGGGGTGACCGGCGCGGCGCTGGCGCTGGAGGTCTCCAGAGTGCAGCGCTCGCTGAGCGAGGCCGATCCGTCGGTCGTGCGCCGCGTACGCCGCGAGGTCTCCGGTAACCGCGTCACGGTGCGCGATGTCATCGGCGAGGGCGACGACACGCCCGGCGCGAATCCGCTGGCCGCTAATGCGCCGAAACTCGGCGACGAACTCTCCCTGATCAAGGGCAGCGGAGCGGCCGCCGAAGCGATTCACCTGACGTCAGTCGTGGACTTCAAGGACAAGGTCCGCACCGACTTCGTGCCGTTCATGGTCGTGATTCCCGCGGACCTCACGGTCGGCCTTGGCCGAAGCGTCATCAGCGAGTTCGAGATGATCGTCCACCCGCTGAAGGACCCGACCTCCGTCCAGACACGCGGGCGCGCGAAGAACGAGGTCACCGTCGAGGGCGTGCAGCGCGTGCGCGGGCCACTGGGCGAGCACGACGCAGTGCGGATCCGCAGCGTGCTCACGGCGTCGCTGGGTGTCGCGAAGGTCAAGAACGAATCGCTGACGTGGTACGCGCCGGGCGTCGGCGTTGTGCTCGCTAAAGAGCGCACGGGCGTCACGGCCCTCGGCTTGCCCGTTCGCAGCGACGAGGTGACGTGGGTCACGGTGCAGAGCGATGGTGCCCCTGGCAAAGCCGCGAAGCCAAAGAAGTAGGCTCGCGCGTTCTCAGAAATCGCGGGGCGGGCGCTCGGTTACCGGCGGCTGAAGAATCTCGCCAGTGACCAATGCGGCGCGCCACTGAGCGGCAGTCTGAGGGATCGCAAACGGGCGAATGACCGGGCGCTCGGCCTCTGGTGCTGGCGTCGGCGCGGGGACGGGCTTGGGCGTCGGTCGCTGTGGACGGGCCGCGCTCTGCTCGGCCTGAGCTCGCAGCGTCGGCTCGCTCGGGCGGCGCGCCTTCTTGGCGGCCTTGGCGGGTGTTTGGGGTGACGGGCTGTTTCGCCGCGTGTCCGGCGGGCGCTCCATCTGGCGCGAAACGTTGCTCTGCGGCAAGCCCTGCGGCACGACCGGGGCGGCGCCTTGGTTGATCACGATCGTCGGGCCGCCGGGCCACAGCTCAGCCCGCACCGGGCCGGATGACGCTGACTGCGACGGCGCGCTCGGCGAGCCTTGGCCGCTGGCGGCCTGCGGCGACGAAACCTCCGGGCGCATCGACGCACGCTGCTCACGAAGCCGACGCAGTTGCTCCCGCCGCTGCGCCAGCGCATCGGGCTGCGGCGTCGCTTGCGGCGTGGGCGCTGGCGTGGACACGGGCGAAAACGCGGAAGCGGGCTCAGGCCTTCGCTCGACGGCACGAATCGGCTCACCGGTGTATGGGTCTCGACCGGTGCGGAGCGCTTCTTCGCGCGCCCGCATCTCCATCTCCTGGGCCGCCTTGATCGCGCGCTGCTGCGAGAGCTTCCGGACGATCCACTGGATCACCGAGAAGCCCACGAAGACCGCGACCAGGATGAGCTGAATGTACTGGCCCTGCATGAGCCAAGGTTAGTCCGCAACCGCTCCTCGCGAAGGCCCCGCCCCCCCCCGCACCCCCACCGGCAACGCCGGGGCCACCGCCAGCGGCTCGCCCCGCTCGCCGCGATGGATGACCATCGGCGTTTGGAACGCCTCTGAAAGCATTG
>JAIEQQ010000004.1 GCA_019747615.1 Phycisphaerales bacterium | reverse complement strand
GATCACCAGCGACGAGGCGGGGCTGTTGCCAACAGTGCGGTCGCGTTGCCAGCGTGTGGGCTTCGGCTCGCTTGGCGAACGAGAGATGCAGGAGTGGATGCACACCAGCGGCATCGTGCTGGACCCCGAGCAATCGCCATGGCTTCTGCGGTTCGCCGGTGGCTCGCCGGGCGGGGCGATGCTGGCGCTGAAGAATGATTTGTACGCGTGGCACACCGCCCTTGAGCCGCTGCTCTCGGCGATCGATCGCGGGCAGGGCGCGAGCGTGGCCGGCAAGCTGGGCGCAACGATGACGAAGCTGGTCGAGGAGCGGGCGGCTCAGGCGGTTGCCGGCAATCCCGAGGCGAGCAAGGCGATCGCCAATCGGTTCTGGACGGATCGGATGCTGTCGCTCTTGGGCGAGCGATCGCGCGGGCACTTGCGGCGGGCGGTTGATCGCGAGGCGATGTCGCGCGCGGTGCTGATGATCGAGCTGGTGCGCCAGGCCGAGGTGCAGGTGGACCGCAACGTGCAGTTCGCCGCGGCGTTTGACAACTTGGCGGCGCAGTTGCTTACGCCGTCGCCAGGTGTTGCGGCGATGATGGGCGCTGGCTCGGCGTGAGGTTGTGAGACAGGGAGGGGGGACGGCGGGGGCGGTTGCTCAGCCCTCGAAGCTGACCGAGCTCATCGAATCGGCACCGGCCATGGCCGGTGCTCGCGATGGCGCGGGGGCGGCCTGAGCGCTGGTGGCGCCGCCGGCGGCACGCAGCTCGCCCGCGACTTTCTGCATCGTCATGACCCAGGTTTCGCGCTCGTACTCGAGCAGTTTGATGACCTCGTCGGCCTTCTCGAGGCTCTTCTCGTGGCTGGCCTGAAGGAGGCGCGAGATCATGTACATGTAGAGCGAGCAGAGCTTCTGGTGCAGGTCGGGGTTCGGCTCCGGGCGGATGGAGCTGACCAGCTCGACGAGGATTGCGCGGGTGCGAGAGAAGCCGTTGAAACAGACTTCGTAGTTCCTGGCATTCAGGCCGTCACGACCCTGGCGACAGAACTTGACGGCGCCGTCCAGCAGCATGAGCCGCAGCTCGGCGGGGCTGGCGGTGAGGACTTTGGTCGTCAGGTACGCGTCTGTTTGGGTCTGGTCGCTGGGCATGAGACTCGGATCATCGGACGTACACGGGCGGGTGTTGAGCGCGATCGAGGGAAATCACTCGGGTGGTGGCCAGGGCGCGCTCGGGCGGGCTTCGAGGCGGCACGGGGGGAGCAGCGGCTGGGATCAGGAGATTGACCTGATGCTGTTCAGCGCGCCGGACTGGCCTTGGAGCTTGCCGATGGCGGACTCCATGGCCAGGAACTGCCGGTTGAGGATGTCGCGCCGGCGCTCGATGCTGGCGTCGATCGAGGTGATGCGTGTGTTCTGGAACTTGATCTGGTCGTCGAGGGTCTTGCTGGAGCGGGTGAGCACGCCATCGACCGAGCGGATGTATCGGTCGGCCAGGGCCGCGACGCGTTCGACGACGCCGAGGGTGGTGAACCGCGAGTTGTTCGCGTTGTTGGTAGTGTTCGTGAACGCGCCGGGAATCGGCTGGCCGTTGGCACCGAGGATGGGCGTCTGCGTGGTGGTGGTGGCGGGCACGTCGGCGGTCTTGGCGGCCAAGAGCTGCTGCACCGCGTTCGCGTCAAGCTGCAGAGCGGAGCGGAGCTTCTCGGCGTCGAACGAGAGCTTGCCGGACTTGACGGTGATGCCGACCTGCGAGAGCGTGGAGAAGCGGCCGCTGACACCCTGTGCGCCGCCGGCGATGGTGGAGAAAAGCTCGGCACGCAGTGACTGTGCGGCGGTATCGCCGAGTAGGACACCTCGCTTGTTGGCCTCCTGGTCGTAGTTGCTGCGGCTGTCGATGGAGCCGACGAGCGTGTTGAAGGAATCGACGAAGTCGGTGATGGACTTCTCGAGCGTGGCGTTGTCGCGCGAGATGGTGACGGTGACGGGGTTTGCCGATGCGGCCTTGAGATCGACCGAGACGCGGTTGATCGCGCCGCTGATCGTGTTGGTCGTGCTGCTGAGCAGGACGCCCCTCGCGGCGTCGTTTGAGCCGTAGAACACGCGGGCGTTGCGAGCCTCGGCGACGGTCTGGAAGCCCAGGTCGGTGCCGGTGGTATCGATGACAAACGCACCGGCGAGGCCGCTGGAGCGGGCGGTCAGCGAGAGGCGGAAGGGGCGAGCGCCCGAGCCGTCGTTAAGGATGCTGGAGGTGACCAGCACGCCGGCATCGTTGATCTTGGTGTTGATCTGATCGAGCGTGTCGGTGGCGCTGATGGCGATCGAGCGCTCGAAGGAGCCGTTGACGACGTTCTGCGCCCCGACGCCCGTAGAGGTGCCGACGAGGTTGAGCGCGCGGGCGACGCCGCCGGACAGGTCGCGGATGGAGATCTTCTGGCCGCCGGCGCCCGAGGGCTTGGCATTCTCGGTGATGACCAGGCCGTCGCCGTTGTCGTTGACCTTCGCGGTGATGTTCTGTGCCTGCGAGCTGATGCGCTTGGCCAGGTCGCCGATGGTCTGGACGGTGGCATCGATGTTGACGCGGAAGCGTTCGCCGTAGGAGTTGACGACTTCGAACTGACCAACACCGACACCGGCGCCGCCGTTGAGGGTCTCGAGGCGAGATGAATCGCCGACGTAGCGGAGCTGCGAGCGGGCGGACTTGATGCTGGAGGCGGAGAACGCACCGGTGGTGAATCCGAGCGTGGTCGCACCATCGCCCGAGATGTTGGCCGATGAGCCGGTGGTGGTGTCGTTGAGCGTGAAGCCGGTGCCGTTCTGATTGAGCGAGAGCGTCGCCTTGCCCGCCGCGGCGGTGTTGAAGCCGCTGATGATGTCGGCCACGGACTGCGAGTTGGTGAGCGTGAAGTTGATGGCGGTGCCGTCGGCGACGGTGACCGAGAGGTTGCCGTTGCCGGCGACGCCCTGGCCGCCGCGGAGGTTGCGCGCGAGTGTGGAGTTGAGGCCGGCGACGAGGCGGCGGCCGGCGAGGGTGTCGGTGGCGGTGGTGCCGAGGATGCCCAGGTCGGTGGCGGTGGTACCGCTGTTGAGCTCGGTGATGGTGAGTGAGCCGCCGGAGTCCGGCACGGTGTTGTCCACGAGCTTGAGGCTGTTGGTGGCGCTATCGATCGAGGCGGTGATGTCGCCGTTGGTTTGCTCGTTGATGCGCTGCACGACGCTCGCCAGGTCCGTCGCCGCGGACTTGACCTTGACCAGCGCGCCGCCGGTGCCGGAGGTGTACGTGTCGCCGATGTCGATATCGAACGCGTTGCCGGCGCGCGTAGTGATTCGGAAGTCCGGCGTCGCCGCCAGCGACGCGGCGGAGTTGATCGAGACACCCAGGCCGC
>JAIEQQ010000064.1 GCA_019747615.1 Phycisphaerales bacterium | reverse complement strand
GCCCGGCGGCGCTGCCGGGGCTGATTGTCGCGTCGTTTGGTACCGGCCAGGTCACGCGCCCGATCCCCTATGAGCAGGCGCGGCAGTGGGGGGCGGTGCAGTGGATGGTGCCGATCATTGATGTGCTGATGGACGGCTCCGGTGATGCGACGAGCTACATCGTCGAGCAACTCGTCGGCGAGCAGGGCTATTTCCGTTTCAACACCGCGCTCACCGATGCATACGACGATCTTGACAACGCCAGCCCGGTGAACTTGAACGCGCTGGAAGACGTCGCGCGGGCGTACCTCACCGATGGCGGCGGCAACACAAAGATGGCGCGGCTGGCGAACCTGCTGACGACCACCGGCAAAGTCTGAATGCGATCAGAGCGCAGAGCGAGACGTTCCACCGAGCAGACGCTTGAGCGTCTGCGTGTCGTCGCCATTGCGGATCTCGATGCGGCGCAGGTTCAAGCGCTCGGTGGCGCGCTGAAACGAGCCGCCACGCACGCCCGCGGCCATCGAGTATCCGGCGCTCCGGGCCGCGTCCTGCACCCGTTCATCGTTCTCGCCGAACGGGTACGCGACGATCATCGGGGAGACGCCGAGCTGCCTGGCGATCTCGCTCCGACTCTCGCGAAGCTCGCTCCGGAGTGAACGATCGTCCAATGCTGGCAACACAGGGTGCGTGCGCGTGTGGCTGCCAATCTCAAAGCCGGCGCTGGCCAGGTGGCGCGTCTGGTCCCAGGTGAGGCAGTTGTACTGCCCGATCCAGTCCGTGTGGATGAAAAACGTTGCACTGAGGTGAAACCGAGTGAGAATTGGCGCGACGACGAGGTAGTGCTCGTCGAAGGCGTCATCGAACGAGAGGATGATCGGCTTGTCTGGGAGCGTGAACTCGCCGCGGAAGTACTGGTCGAGTTGCGCGAACGAGATGGTGTTGAAGCCCTCGTCGCGAAGCCAGCGGGCGTGCTGGCGCAGCTCATCGGGCGAGACGGTCATGCGTCGGTACATCCTGGTGGCGTCGCTGGGAAGCGCGTCCACCCGGTGGTACATCAGGATCGGCACCTCCGCGATCGCCCGCCCCGGCAGCACCTGATCGCGGCTTGAAAGCAGCGTCCGATCCACCGCCAGCGCACCGGCGACGACGCACGCCGAGACGATCACGGCCCATGTCACATTGTTCGATCGGGTGCTCATGTCGCGAGAGGTTCCATCGGCTCGCCGGGCCCGGACACCCGGTGATTCGGGCAAAGTGTACCATCAATCTCGTGCTCAACCGCTCGATCACGCCGGATACCCCCGCTTTCAACGATCACAATTATTGATGACGAAATCGCTTGGAAGTGATTTGATTGATGCTGTTTTCGGCCGACAATGATCAGTGTGAGGATTAGTCCCGCGCCTCGCCCGACGCCTCCTCCCCCGTCCCCCCCTCGGCCCTCGGCTCTCACCCCTCGGCCCTTCCCCCCCGGAGCCTCCCATGACCCGCCACGACCCCTTCAACGCCCGCAAGTCCCTCACTGTCAACGGCAAGTCCTACGCCTACTTCGCCTTGAGCGCCGTTGAGCAGGCCCGCATCGGCAAGCCGATCGCCACCATGCCGTTCTCGATCCGCGTGCTGCTCGAGTCCATGCTCCGCAGCGTTGACGGCTTCGTGGTCACCAACGACGATGTCGCGGGCATGGCGGCGTATGACGCCAAGGGCGTCACCAAGGACGAGGTGCCGTTCATGGTCGGGCGTGTGGTGCTCCAGGATTTCACGGGCGTGCCGTGCGTGGTGGATCTGGCGGCGATGCGAGCGGCGATGCACGCCCTCGGCGGCGATCCCAAGGCCATCAATCCCCTCGTCCCCTGTGACCTGGTCATCGATCACAGCGTGCAGGTCGATGCCTACGGCAGCGCCCAGGCGCTGACGATCAACGCCGGCAAAGAGTTCGAGCGCAACAACGAGCGCTACGAGTTCCTCAAGTGGGGCCAGCAGAGCCTCAGCAACTTCCGCTGCGTGCCGCCGGCGACGGGCATCGTGCATCAGGTCAACCTTGAGTATCTCTCACCCGGCGTGCTCACCAAGGACGTTGACGGCCAGACCGTCGCCTATCCCGACTCCTGCGTCGGCACCGACAGTCACACCACCATGATCAACGGGCTGGGCGTCGTCGGCTGGGGCGTCGGCGGTATCGAGGCCGAAGCGGTGATGCTCGGCCAGCCGTATTACATGCTCCCGCCGGAGGTCATCGGCTTCCGCCTCGTGGGCAAGCTCCCCGAAGGCGCGACCGCGACGGACCTTGTGCTCACCGTCACGCAGATCCTCCGCAAGCGCGGCGTCGTCGAGAAGTTCGTCGAGTTCTTCGGCCCCGGCATGGGCGCGCTGAGCGTCCCCGATCGCGCGACCATCGCCAACATGGCCCCCGAGTACGGCGCGACCATGGGCTTCTTCCCCGTTGACAAGGCCACGATCGAGTTCCTGAAGTTCACGGGGCGCACCGAGCAGGCGGCGCTGACCGAGGCGTACTGCAAGGCCAACATGCTCTGGCACGATGAGAACACGCCGGCGCCGACATTCACTGACATCCTCGAGCTCGATCTCTCCACCGTGCAGCCCAGCCTCGCCGGCCCCAAGCGCCCGCAGGACCGCGTCGAGATGAAGAACCTCAAAGCCGACTTCTTCCGCAGCCTCGCGGCCCCCATGGGCAACACCAGCTTCGGCCTCCCGGCGGACAAGATCTTCGGCTCGACCGGCGAGTTCAAGGGCCCCCAGTCGTCGCACATGCTCACGCACGGCGCCGTGGTGATCGCCGCGATCACCTCGTGTACGAACACCAGCAATCCGGACGTGCTGATCGCGGCGGGCCTCGTCGCGCGCAAGGCGCGGGCCAAGGGCCTGACCAGCAAGCCCTGGGTCAAGACCAGCCTCGCCCCCGGCTCTCGCGTCGTGACCGATTACCTCGACAAGTCCAACCTCAGCGCGGATCTTGACGCCCTGGGCTTTCAGACCGTGGGCTACGGCTGCACGACGTGCATCGGAAACTCCGGTCCGCTGCCGGAGGCGGTCGAGGCCGCGATCAAGGAAGGCGATCTGATCGCCGCGAGCGTGCTGAGTGGCAATCGCAACTTCGAGGGGCGTGTGCATCCTGCGGTGAAGGCGAACTACCTGGCCAGCCCGCCGCTGGTGGTGGCGTACGCGATCGCTGGCAGCGTGTGCATTGATCTTGCGACCGAGCCGCTGGGCATCGGCTCTGACGGCAAGCCGGTGTTCCTCAAGGCCATCTGGCCAAGACACGCCGAGGTGCAAGCGACCAAGGCGCAGTGCCTCAGCCCCGCTCAGTTCTAGACGCAGTGCGGCAAGGTCGTCTGCGCCAACGAAACGTGGAACGCCG
>JAIEQQ010000551.1 GCA_019747615.1 Phycisphaerales bacterium | reverse complement strand
TCGCGTGGCTGCCGCCCTGGCGGAGCGAGCCGCCGCCGGCGAAGCGATCCGGCGAGTAGAACGCGGGGGTGTAGTTGTACGTGGCGCTGTAGGGGAGGCGCGACTGGCCGTGGCGGGGGATGCGCGGATCTTCGGACCACTGGCGGCGCTCGAAATCCTCTGGGCACATGGCCGAGAGCTCGGGAAGTCGCGTGCCGAGATAATCGATCAGCGGCAGGTGGCTGTACCGGATGTGCGGGATCCAGTTCGGCTGCGCCGGGAATGTCGGGAACTCCGGCACGGATTTGCGGCGGATGATGTCCACCGCCTGCCACCCCGCGGCGGCCAGGTCGTCACCCGCGGGCAAGACCGCGGGGATGCCCGGAGCGCGGCTGCCCGGCGTGGTCATGCCTGCGAACCACGTGAAGCCGGGGAAGCGGTCCTTGTAGTCGGTAACGTAGTTGATGGAGCCCACCGCGAGCTGGCGCTGGTTGATCTCGCAGATCACCAGCTTCGCGTACTTGCGCGCCTTGCCCAGCGAGGGGAGCAGGATCGAGACCAGCAGCGCGATGATCGCGATGACCACCAGGAGCTCGATGAGCGTGAAGGCGGCGCGGGGAGTGCGGTGGGTGCGGGCGCGGGTGAGCAATGACATGGCAAGCTCCAAGGTCGGCTCGCGCACTGGCGAACCGCTCGACGTTGTGCTCTGGGGGAAGTCAGACGCCGCGGCTCACGACGGCACGCGAATGCGTGGGATTGGTGTCGTGAGCGTTCTTCAGACAATCGTACCCGATGCAGGGGCATCGCACAAGGGAAAACGGCGAGCCGGGGGGGAGCATTCAGCCGTCAGCCGTCAGTGCTCAGCCCTCAGCTTTCAATAAAGACAGTGCGAACGAAGTGCGAACTTTGATCCCGTTGCCCTCGGCGGTCTTTACTGATTCGGCCGCCACGGCTACTGGCCCGCCGCCTCCCCAATGATCCGCATCGCCCCGATCACGTACGCGTTCAGCGCCACCGGCTTCCTCGCGAACACCCCGTGGCCCGACAACTCGTCGCCCACCCAAGACGGCCGCTTCCGCTGGACGCTCGGCGGCTTGCAAGGCATCGATATCAACGGTGTCGCCAGTAGCCGCCGAGGTTGACGTCGGCTTGGGTCGCCACAATCCGGACTGAGCCGTCCATCATGCCGACGGTTGGTTTGGAGTCACGGTGGGTGTAATACGCTGGCCGGCGCGCGAAGTGGCGGTCAAACTCGTCGTAGAGCCACACCTTTCGCGAGGGATAGCGCACGTCGCTTACGCGGCGTTTGCCGAGGGCATATCGACTACTCGGGGCGCCTTGGAAGTACTGGAAAGAAAGATGGCTCGCCCCCTGCCGGAGCAACCCCCCGCTCGCCGTGAATCTGTCGGGCGTGTAGAACGCCGGGACGAAGTTATACGTCGAAGAATACGGATAGAACTCAGCAGTGACCCGACCGAGTTGGGTCAGCTCCTGCTGACGCTTTAGATCAAAGTGCTCCGGGCACGCAAGCATCGGCTCCGGAAGCCGCGAGGCCAAGTATTCCACGAGCGGTAGGTGGCTGTAGCGGATGTGGGGGATCCAGGTTGGGAAGCGAGCGACGACGAGGTTCTGCGGTTTGGAGAACCGGCGCATGATGTCCTGGGCCTGAATACCAGCCGCTTCGAGGTCAGCAATGTTGGTGGGTATCAGCGGCGGGGTTCCCGGAGGGCGGTTGGTTGCCGGGGTGACGGTGCCAGCGGTCCACGTGAACCCGGGAAAGCGGTCTTTGAAGTCCGTGCTGTAGTTGAACGCCGCCAGGAGCATTTGGCGCTGGTTCGTGAGGCAGATCGCAACCTTGGCCTGCTTCCGGGCCTTGTTGAGCGATGGCAGCAGAATTCCCACCAAGAGCGCGATGATCGCGATCACGACGAGCAACTCAATCAGGGTCAATGCGCGGCGGGCAGACGGGGCGATGGCGTCAGGCATGGAAGCACTCCGAGAGCCGTGAACCGACCTGTGCGGACCAACGAATCTGCTGCGCGAAGAACTCGCGTCAATACCCCGATCCGCCGCTGGGGAAGTAGACACCGGTTCTGGAGAAATGGCAAGCGGAATCCGGGAGTGAAAACCCTTGGCGGAGGGAGTAAGAGAAATAGCAAATGGGCAAATTTGCAAATGGCAAATGAAGACCGGGGTGCGAGCAGTTCGTGGTCGAGGTGGTTGCCCCGGGCCGTCGAGCCCCCTCTGGGTCGCAGACTCGCCATCTCCCCCACGTGCGCGGGGGAGAGGCCGCGTGCTGAAGGCTGAATGCAGTCGGCTGAACGCTGTCTACTCTGGTATCCTTGTCTCCTTGGCCCGACGCCGGTCGGTGGCACTGGTCGCGGACATCTGCGATTCTGACCGGCAACGAAGTGATCTGATCGCCGCCGAATGCGGCAGGAGTCGAAATGGCTTTGCTGATGACCGACCCCTTGAACGTGCCGAGCCTGCTGCTGGGCGTTGATGCTTCTGGCAGTATTTTGATGAGCTTCTGGAAGCCGGTGCTTCCGCTGATCATTCTGGGCGCGTGGGCCTGGGTGGTGGCCAGTGTGTATGACAAGCACGCGGCGCGGTTCTTTCTGGCGCGCGAGAAGTGGAACATCTTCCACCTGGTGATGGGCACGTTGGCGCTGGCGGCGGCGTTTTTGATGCCGGTGCCGGGGCACGCGGGCATCGCCGCCGGCTTGGGGGCGATGATCGTGATCCTGGTGATTGACTTGGTGGCGTACGCGGTTGCGGTGAGCCGCGACGACCGCGTGCCGGAGCAGTTCAAGATCCGGGTGGATGTGCTGCAGAAGATGGCCGCGAGCCGGGCGGAGAAGCGGAAGACCAAGTCGGCGGGCGCTGCGAAGCTGGTCGTGCGGTTCCCCGACAAGTCCACCATGCCGGTGCCCGAGGCCGAGTCGCCGGAGATGGCGGTGCGGTCCGCGGCGGAGATGGTCTATCTCTCGGCGCTGGCCCAGCGTGCATCGCAGATCGAGATTGTTCCCAGCGGCAAGGACCAGTCATACGCAGTGCGGATGCTGGTCGATGGCGTAGGCATCGCGGGCGACACGATGCCGGCGCAGAACGCGATTCGGGTGATGGATTGGTGGAAGAGCGCAGCGAAGCTGGATGTTGCGGACCGTCGCAAGAAGCTGCAAGGGCTCGCGACGATCGAGCACGCCGGCGGCAAGCGAACGATCCGTGTGACGTCGATCGGCGTGCAGGGCGGGATGCGTGTGGAGATCTTGTTCGACCCGGACACTGCGGTGCGCCGCCCGGCCAAGGACCTGGGGCTCCTGGACAACCAGATG
>JAIEQQ010000083.1 GCA_019747615.1 Phycisphaerales bacterium | reverse complement strand
GGCGCGACTCCCGCGATCATCGCGGCCCGCGCGATCGTGATCACCGCGGTGGCGGTGGCGGCGGCGGTGGGGGGGGTGGGGGTGGGCAGCGACGGGGCGTCCCGCTGGCGGAGCTTGATCCGGCGTTGACCGCCGTGAGCCACACGCTGATCGGCTGCGCTCGCGATGTTCACATGGCGATGGGCCCGGGCTTTGATCGAGCGGTGTACCTGCACGCGCTCTGTGACGAGCTTCGCGCACAGAACGTCACCTTCAAGCAGGACCACGCCTTCGACGTGAAGTACAAGGGCCAGACCGTCGGCAAGACCATCCCCGATCTCTTTATCGCCGACCGATTCCTGGTGATGGTCCTGGCACGCTACGCCGAGATCGGCTCGGCCGAGCGCACGATCCTGCGGGCGCAGCTTCGTGCCGCGGACCTGGAACTCGGGCTCATCATCAACTTCGCCGGGCGACTGCTGAAGGACGGCCTCGTCCGCGTGCTCAACCCCGACAAGATCCAGTCGCTCCGCGGCACGCCGGGCGAGCCGCACGATGACCACTTCGACGACGCGCCGTCCGCCTGAGGCGTCTGCGGCGTTGACCCGACGGCGTTGATCATCACCACCAGATCGCCTCGCCCGCGATCGCGGGAGGCGGAAACAGCGACTCGTCATTCATGACCGCTTCACAAACACGGACGCCACCACCCATCGGTGCTGGCGCCCGTTCTCTTTTTGGCAAAAACTCCGCCCGAGAGCAAGCAAAGCGAGCCGATGCGAGGCCCAACGAGCCGGCAACGCGATGAATGTAAAGGCAACATATGTCAACGTTGTGTCAAGATCACGTAAACACTTGTTGCGAAGTTGAGCTCGAATCCTCACACAATCACAACGCAACCTTGATGATGTTTCGGAGCGACTCAGGTATCGTTCTTCGCTGATGAAAGCATCGCCCGAAGGCGGTGCTCTCGATTCGGGCTTGCCCACCTCGGTCTCTCTGGAGTTCCATGATGCCCACTCGTATCCCCGCTCGGTCGTCCGTTGGTTTCACGCTCATCGAACTCCTGGTGGTCATCGCCATCATCGCGCTGCTGGTGGGCATCCTTCTGCCCGCCCTCGGCAGCGCCCGCAAGGAAGCCAAGGCGATCAAGTGCGCCGCCAACGCCCGCTCGGTGGCCCAGGGCGTCACGATCTATCTCACCGACAACAAGGGCGTCTACCCCGCGGCGTACGTCTACGGCAACACCACCGACACCGGCACGTGGCGCATCCAGGACCAGCAGGACACCAACCCGCAGGCGGGCAACGGCTACGTCCACTGGTCCTACGCGCTGTTCAGCAGCGGCAACGTGCCAGAGAACACCTTCGAATGCCCCGAGGTCTGGAACGGCGGCGCCCCGCGCACCAACCCGGGTCCGGACTCGCGCCACTGGGAGCCCGGCCAGGTCAACGACGTCGGCGGTACCTCGCCCTCGGAGAACCCGAAGGATCGTCAGGTCGCCCGTATGGCCTACACCGGCAACGCCGCGATCTTCCCGCGCAACAAGTTCGCCGGCGGCGGAATTCGCCTGAACCGCTTCGTCAAGGACAGCGAGACCAGCAACGTCAGCAAAACGATCCTCGTGACCGAGTTCTTGAACAGCACCAACTGGGACACGCTGAAGGACGACGGCGACAAGATCAAGAGCCACCGCTCGCTGATGCCGTTCGTCGGTCTGTCGGCGGGTGCGGATGTCTACGGCGAGCCGATCGGCGGAAGCCAGGCACGCTTCGCGTATCCGGACATCGCAGCGATCCTGCCTTCGGACCAGCTCGGCCTGAACGCGATCGCCAACAACAACTCTTCCCTGAACGCGGTCGGTCGCCATCACCCCGGCGCAGTGGGTCGTTTCGGTGGCACCGCCAACTTCTCGTTCCTGGACGGTCACGTCGAGCGTTTGAAGGTTCAGGAGACGGTTGAGAAGAAGCTGTGGGGCGACAAGGTCTACAGCCTCACGGGTTCGGGTACGAAGGTCAGGCCGTGATGAACGGTTGCCTCTGCGGGCGGGCGATCTCGCACATGCGGGCGCCGGCCTGAGCGGGGGCGACGTGGTTGGAGTGGGCCCGCATGGCCGCGGGTGAGAGAAAGGGAAAAGCTGGAGTGTCGCGCGGCTGGAATCGCGCGGCCTTGTGTGTGAGGTATCAATGCGTTCGGCGTGTGCCGGCCGCTGTGTCTGTCACTCTGTCTGCATTCTTTTGGAGAGACCCATGAAGACGAATCGTTTGATCGCGGCGGCCCTCGTGGCTGCTTCGGGCCTCGCCTGCGGCGTGGCTCAAGCCCAGAACAACGTCGTGAACATCAGCGGCGCAACCCTGTTCCAGAACTTCTTCATCTCCCCCTCGTCAACGAACGACTACCTCGACGTTGACGGCGACGGCATCGCCGGTATCAACCTCAACGGCCCCGACCAACTCGCCGTGAGCTCGATCCCCAGCAACAGCTACTGGAACATCAACTATCGCGCCGTCGGCTCCGGCAACGGCGTGACCGAGTCGTTCCGTTGGGGTCAGACCTTCCAGACCACCCTCGGCGTCCCCGGCGCGCTGGCCACCAGCGGCAACGCCCTCTCCGCCGCGTTCTTCAACCGGATCCAGTACTCCACCAACGGCGTGCTCTCCGGCCTCGCGAATACCGGCAACCCCGGCTCGGCCCCGATGACCACCGCCACCGTCTCGCCCTTCGGCGGCCTCTACCTCGCGCCGAACAACAACTCCGGCGGCGGCGTCCGTATTGACCTCGGCATCACCGACGTTCCCGCCTCGTTCGCTGTGCGCTTCGGCAGCGCTGCGGCTGCCTCGTTCGACCGCACCCCCGGCTCCAACGGCTACGGCCAGAACGCCGCGTTCAGCAAGAACCGCGACGGCAGCGCGACCACTCAGGCCAGCCTCCTCACCCCGATCTCCAACAGCAACGCCGCTGTTGCTCCCATCTACAGCCTGAACCTCTTCACCACCCCCTCCGCCGCCAACGCGAACACGGTCTTTGACACCCCCGTCGCCATCTCGCCGATCGCTGTGATCACGAACCTCGGCACCGGCATCTCGCAGCTCAAGAAGAGCGAGCTGCGCCACCTGAACATCACCGGCCGCCTCCCCTCGGGCGAGAACCTGATGATGGTCACGCGCGATGCCGGCTCGGGCACCCGCAACGGCTTCTGCAACTCCATCGGCCACGACCCGTCGTGGGGCTCGGGCGACAACATCGGCGCGCAGAACACCGCCGCGGCCAACTTCGTCACCGGCCCGAACTTCCTGCCCACCTTCAAGGGCGGCACCGGCCAGCTCGAGAGCA